>CACYBJ010000022.1 GCA_902772565.1 uncultured Lachnospiraceae bacterium
GAAATGGAACAGCTTTTGTCCTTCCGATCCCAGGTGAGAAAGGTGCTTCCTGAAGCATTGACGGTGAAGTATGAGGAAGGGAAGAAATCCTTTAAGGATATTTCAGAGGAAGTCCATAACCAGAAGGAATTGCGGAAGCTATTGGAGCAATCCGCAGAACGGGTAGTCCGATACAACGAAGAGGAGCAGCGCAGGCAGCAGGAACAACAGAACCAACACCAGAAAGGTGCGTTATGAACAAAAAATTCGATCAACACATCATCCGCGGCCTGAAGCAGCTTGCGCAAAAGGAATGTGCCAATTATGACAATGGTTCATGTTTGTTGGAAGAATGCCCTTGCCATGCTATCCAGCCTGCGTATCAGACAGTGCATGATGGAACCGTTAACTGTGACTATTGCATCTTTACAGTTTTGCCCCAACAGCCTGAGCTGAACACAGCAGTATGGCATGAGATTTTCCGAGAGGAAGGAGCAGCAGGCGAAGGTTGGAAAGAATGTGTCCGCTGCCACAAGCCCTTCATACCCGGCAGCAACCGCCAACGGTATTGCGTGGATTGCGGAGCAGCAGCAAAGCAGATAAGGATCAGGGAAAAGCAGCGCCGCTACAGAGAACGGCAGAAAGTGGTGGGCAGCGTTACCCTTTAGGACGAAAATAATCCAGGAAAATCAAGGCTTCCCGGACACACAATTGGGGCAGGACGATATAATGGTCGTCCTGTTCCCAAATAACGGTTTTAATACATTTGTCGTATTGGTAATTGAAACTTTTGTTTATTTCGGGTATAATACAAAGGAAGACAGCCCTGTTTGTAGATAAAAGATTGGAGGGCCAAATGAGCAAATTACTTTCTGCTGATAACAGTTATCGTGATTGGATTCAGGAAGTCAGTCAACGATTTAGGCAAAGCCAATTAAAGGCAGCCATAAAAGTGAATGATGAAATGCTACGCTTTTATTGGAGTCTGGGCAGAGACATTTCACGCATGAGTGAAATGGCAAAATATGGAACAGGCTTTTATAAAGCGATCAGTAGCGATCTGCACGATATTTTTCCAGATATTCATTCCTTTTCGGTCACAAATCTAAAGTATATGCGGTATTTCTACGATATGTATCCTGACGTTGAGAATCGTCAACAGCCTGTTGACGATTCTGAAAAGGCCATGATTCGTCAACAAGCTGTTGACGAATTACCAGAAGATGCTATCTTTCGCATCCCTTGGGGACATCATGTGGCAATCATCAATGCTTGCCGTCATGATTCAGATAGAGCCTTATTCTACGTACGGAAAACGCTGGAAAATAACTGGTCAAGGGCTGTGCTCCTTAATTTCCTGGATAGCGATCTTTTTGAGCGGCAAGGGAAAGCGCTGACAAATTTTAAAAAAATACTGCCTGAACCGCAAAGCGAACTGGCTCAATCCATTACCAAAGACCCCTATAACTTTGATTTTCTGACCATCCGGGAAAACTATGATGAGAAAGAGCTGAAACACGCTCTTATGGATAACATTACCAACTTTTTGCTGGAGTTAGGAAACGGTTTTGCTTTTGTGGGCCGCGAATATCGCATAGAAGTTGGTAATACTGAGAAATTTCTGGACATGCTGTTCTATAATATTTCTCTGCATTGCTATGTTGTCCTCGAAGTTAAGGTTACAGATTTTGATTCATCATACGCTGGACAACTTGGCACCTATGTGGTGGCAGTTAATCATCAGTTGAAAACAGATACAGATAATCCAACGATTGGCCTGCTGGTTTGCAAAGGCATGGACAAGGTAGAAGCCAAATATGCCCTTGAATCCTCAAGTCAGCCAATTGGGGTATCGGGCTATCAGCTTTCCCGTTTGCTGCCGGAGAAATTCAAAGGTAGCTTACCAACAATAGAGGAGATCGAAGCAGAGTTAAGCAATCCTCTCAAATAATGACACTCGGATGAACACACCATGCGTCGCTTATGAATATGAGCGGCGCTTTTATTCACCTATTTCTGAAAAAGGAGAAAAATATAGAGAGCATGATGATTACCAACAATGAGCATAGCGAGAAGCACCTCTTTACAACCTTCACTAAAGTGATTGATGGGAGAACTATTACTGTTCGGGTTTACCTCCCAACAGAGAGCACGGAATCAATGCAGGAGAAGATTGAACGTATGCTCCACAGAGATATTGTGAATGCTATTCGTCAGTCTGCAGTTTGAAAA
>CACYBJ010000023.1 GCA_902772565.1 uncultured Lachnospiraceae bacterium
CAGGCAGATGCAGATCGCCACGAAACGAAAGAGCGAGCGCATGGACATGATGCTTGCCAACATTTCCCACGATCTTCGGACGCCGCTCACATCTGCCCTGGGATACATAGACATGATCAATACCCAGAGGCGGGAAGGGGATGCCGCCGAGGACATAGACAGGGAACTGGAGATCATTGAAAAGCGCATGCACAGGCTTTCGGAGCTCATAGATGCCTTCTTCGAATTCTCAAAAGTAATTTCCTCCGACAAGGAGCCGGAAAGGAGCGAACTGTCCATGGTGGCGGTTCTGGAAGAGTGCATCGCCCACTATTACGATGATTACAGTACACGGCACCGCAGCATCGATTTTTCCAATCCCGCCGGCAGGCAGAAATTTTACAGCAACCGCAACATGCTGATTCGTGTGTTTGACAACCTGATAGGAAACGCCCTTAAGCACGGAAACGGCGATTTGAGGGTGATCAGCGAACTTGAAGAAAACGGCGGAATCCGCGTGAAATTCATTAACGAAGCGGAAACTGCCGAAATTGACGCGGAGCACATATTTGACGAATTCTATACCAGAGACATATCCCGCACCGGCGGAAATACAGGACTGGGACTTGCCATAGCCAAGGAATTTACCGAGCTTCTCGGCGGAAAAATCACGGCAGATGTCGGCCCCGGCCGGATGGAAATCGCGGTAAGCTTTCCTCTTAAGTGAAAGAGTAACAATTAAAAATGATAAGCGTTAAGCACGGCAAATGCCCGTAAACAGGGCATCTGCCGTATTTTTTTTTGCGATAAAAAAATTTTTTTAAAAAAATACTTGACAACACGATATACCTCGCGATATGATGTATCACGTAAAGGGAAGTATCGCACGAAAGGAGGTATCCCATGGACGCCCAGTTAAAAAGAGGAATTTTGGATGTCTGCGTTCTGGCAGCCATCAAAAACGAAGATTCCTACGGCTACAAAATCATAAAGGACCTGAAGCCGTATCTGGAACTTTCGGAATCCACATTGTACACAATACTTAAACGTCTCGGCGCAGCGGACATGCTCACGGTAAGAACGGCAGAGCACGAAGGGAGACTCAGAAAGTATTACCACATTACCGATGCGGGCAGGAACCGTATCGAAGAGTTTAAAAGCGAGTGGAAGGAAATCATTAATATTTATCAGTTTGTAATCAAGGAGGATATCGATGAACAAGGGTGAGTTTTTAAGCGAGTTAAGGAAGGGTCTTTCAGGACTTCCGGAAGCGGACATTGAAGAACGCGTAGAGTTCTACAGCGAAATGATCGATGACCGCATGGAAGAAGGCATGAGTGAGCGCGAGGCTGTTGAAGGAATCGGAACCGTTGAGTACGTAACTTCACAGATCATCTCGGAAACACCGATAACAAAAATCGTTAAGGAAAGGGTAAAACCCAAGAGAAAACTGGCAGCATGGGAAATCGTGCTTCTGATTCTCGGCTTTCCGGTTTGGTTCCCGCTTTTAATGTCAGCCTTCGCAGTATTCTTTTCAATCTACATTGTGGGCTGGTCGGTTATCGCAAGTTTCTGGTCAGCCGAGATAGCCATTGCAGTCTCGGGAATTGGCGGTCTGTTTGCTTCACTTTTCGGTTTTATTACCGGAAGCAAGATAGCTGCTCTGGCACTCCTCGGAATGTCGGTTGCGGCAATCGGTTTGGCACTTATCGGATTCCTTTGCTGTCTGTTAATCACAAAGGGAATTCTTGTATTAACCAAAAAAATCGTACTTGGAATTAAGAATCTGTTTATTGGAAAAGGAGAGGCATAATGAAAAAGATAATACTTTTAGTCGGCATCTTACTGGTTGTGCTGGGTGGCGGAATTTTCTTTGCGGCTTATGCGGCAGCCGGCTTTGATTTTGAAAAAATGGGAAACGTAAGTTACGAAACCAAAACCTTTGATATTACGGAAGATTTTACTGATATTGAAATTGACGTAGACACTATCGATATTGAATTCATTCAGACTACTGGTAAGGCAAGGGTTGAATGCCTCCAGAGCGAAAACGAAAAGATCGACGTAAAGGTGAAGGACGGTAAACTTCTCATCACTTCCAAAAACACAAAAAAGTGGTTTGTCATGAACTTTGTAATGAAGGATCTGAAGGCCAAGGTGTATCTGCCGAAGAATCTGTATGATAATCTCGTGATAACAACCGATACCGGCGATGTTTCGATTCCTTCGGGATTTGTATTCGGAAAGTCCGGTATTACGAGCGACACCGGCGATATTATTCTCAAAGCAGGCGTTTCGGGAAACTCTGAAATCAAATCCGATACAGGTGATGTTACTCTTTCCGGAACAACCGCTGAAAGCTTCAATATTACAACCGATACGGGTGATGTTAGTCTTTCCGGAACAAGCGCTGATAGCCTCAGTATTACAACCGATACAGGTGATGTAAGTATCTCGGATTCTGAAGCGGCTCATAGCGTAAAAGTAAAGACCGGCACGGGTGATGTTATTCTTAACGGACTCCTTTGTGTTGACTGCACTGTAACTACCGACACCGGCGAAGTACAGCTTGATAAGGCAAATGCTTCGGAAATCACCATCAAAACCGAAACCGGTGATGTAACGGGTACTGTTGCACATGACATGGTATTCC
>CACYBJ010000024.1 GCA_902772565.1 uncultured Lachnospiraceae bacterium
ATCGATGTAATGACCACAGAGACCACCTGTCTCTCATCCATCTGGGAAACCGACGAAGAAACAAAGAAATTCTACGACTGGCATAACAGAGGCGAGTTCTACAAAGAGCTTAAGCCGGGCAATACTGCTTACTATGACAGCGCTATTACCATCAACCTTGATGAAATGGAATCAATGATTGCTCTTCCGTTCCATCCTTCAAATGCCTACACTATCCATGATTTCGTGGCAAATGCCGATGAGATTCTTGCAAGTGTGGAAGCCGAAGCAAAGGCTAAGTTCCCTAAGGCAAAACTTGACCTCAGAAGCCTTATTCAGGCAGACGGTTCCGTTATGTGCTCACAGGGTGTAATCGCAGGCTGCTCCGGCGGTACCTACGAAAACATCGATGAAGCCGCACAGATCCTTGAAGGCGGAAACACAGGAAACGGTTATTTCTCACTTTCCGTATATCCTACAAGCATGCCTGTTTCCATGGAACTTTCAAAGAACGGCGACCTTAACAAGCTCATGGCTGCAGGTGCGGTTATCAAACCATCCTTCTGCGGACCTTGCTTCGGTGCAGGCGATGTTCCGGCCAACAACGGACTTTCCATCAGACACACAACCAGAAACTTCCCTAACAGAGAAGGAAGTAAGCCGGGCGAAGGACAGATTGCAGGCGTTGCTCTCATGGATTCACGTTCTATTGCCGCTACTGCTGCCAACGGCGGAAAGATCACCGCAGCAACAGATATCGACTACAATTACACACCGAACGAATATCATTACGATTCAAAGCCTTACGATCACAGAATCTACAACGGCTTCGGAAATCCTCAGCCTGAGGTTGAGCTTAAGTTCGGTCCTAACATTACAGACTGGCCGACCATGGACGCACTTGCTGACAACATGCTTGTTAAGCTTTGCGCAGTAATCCACGATCCGGTTACTACCACAGACGAGCTCATTCCTTCCGGTGAGACATCTTCTTACAGAAGTAATCCTCTTCGTCTTGCCCAGTTTGCACTTTCAAGACGCTGCCCGGACTATGTACCTGCATCTTCCGCAGTTAACGCTGTTGAACTTGAAAGAAGAAACGGTGCCGCTCCCGACGAAATCGTAGGCGTACTTAACAACTTCGGCGACGGAGCTGCTCTTTCAAAGAACACACAGTTCGGCTCCTGCGTATTCTCAAACAAGCCGGGTGACGGTTCTGCAAGAGAACAGGCTGCATCCTGCCAGAAGGTTCTTGGCGGATTTGCCAACATCTGCTATGAATATGCCACAAAGAGATATCGCTCAAACTGCATTAACTGGGGTATCCTTCCTTTCACAATCGATAAGGATACAGAGTTTAACTACAGCGAAGGCGACTATGTATTCATTCCGGATGTAAGAAACAAAATCAAATCCGGCGATGAAAACTTCGAAGCAAAGGTAGTTACAAAGGACGGTAATGTGAAAGATATCCTTCTTCACATCAACGGTCTTACGGAAGACGAAAAGGAAATCATCCTTGACGGATGCCTTATCAACTACTATAAGAGAAACCTTTAATAAACAGGCAGATGCTGCCGGAACGGAGAAATATATGACAAAAATCAACATGACCACTCCTCTCGTAGAGATGGACGGCGATGAAATGACAAGAATTCTCTGGAAGTGGATCAAGGATGAACTCATCCTCCCCTTCGTAGATCTTAAGACCGAATACTACGACCTCGGTCTTGAGGAAAGAGACAAAACAAGCGATCAGGTTACAATGGATTCCGCACTTGCTACCAAGAAATACGGCGTTGCCGTTAAGTGCGCTACCATCACACCGAACGCACAGAGAATGACAGAATACAATCTTCACGAAATGTGGAAGTCACCAAACGGAACAATCCGTGCGGTACTTGACGGAACAGTGTTCAGAACACCTATTATGATCAAATCCATCAAGCCTGTAGTTAAGAACTGGGAAAAGCCTATTACCATTGCAAGACATGCCTATGGTGATGTTTACAAGAATACCGAGTTCAGAATTCCGGGAGAAGGCAAGGCTGAACTTATCTTCACAGGAAAAGACGGACAGGTAATGCGTGAGACCATCTACGATTTCGAATGCCCCGGCGTTCTTCAGGGTCTTTACAACAAGGATTCATCCATCAAATCCTTCGCACGCTCCTGCTTTGAGTATGCTCTTTCCGAAAAGAAGGACCTCTGGTTCTCCACAAAGGATACCATCAGCAAGAAGTATGACCATACTTTCAAGGATATCTTCCAGGAAATGTATGATGCGGAATACAAAACAAAGTTCGAAGAAGCAGGCATTACCTACTTCTACACACTTATCGACGATGCTGTTGCCCGAGTTATAAGAAGCAAAGGCGATTTCATCTGGGCCTGCAAGAACTATGACGGCGATGTAATGAGCGACATGGTATCTACTGCTTTCGGTTCACTTGCCATGATGACTTCCGTACTTGTAAGTCCCGACGGAAACTACGAATACGAAGCAGCTCACGGAACAGTTACACGTCACTATTACAAGTACCTTGAGGGTGAGGAAACATCCACAAACCCAATGGCAACCATCTTCGCATGGAGCGGTGCTTTAAGAAAGCGTGGCGAGCTTGACGGACTTAATGATCTTGTTGATTTCGCAGACAAGCTTGAGGCAGCCTGCATCAGAACTCTTGATGACGGCATCATGACAAAAGACCTTGTAGGACTCGTAGAGCCCGGATATAAGGCCGCAGCCGTAACAAGCATGACTTTCATCAAGGCAATCAGAGAAAGACTTGAAGCAAGCCTTCAGTAGTCGTTAAAACACTATAAAGCAAAACAAAACCCGCAGGTAATAACACCTGCGGGTTTAATTATTTAGTGCACAGCTGCGGGGCAGAATTACTGTCCGAAGTAGTAATCCCAGAAGTCATCCTGGTTGCTGCTTCCTCCGTTATTGCTGCTATTATTGTTTTTATCCGACTGAGTCGATAACTTCTCAAAATCATCATAGCTGCTCAGCGTAAGCGAAACGGATTTTTCTTCGTAGGTTCTTGAAGAATTACTGTATCTTACATAGTAAACGGTAACCGTCTCTCCTGCCGCATGATATGTAAGTTCTTTCTTAAGAGCATCCATATTGGCTATGGTAGTATCATTTATCTTGTAAATGATGTCGCCTTCCTTAAGGCCGGCCTTATCTGCCGCAAGTCCTTCATATACGGAATTTACGTAAACTCCTTCCGGAACATTGTACATCTGAGCTGTGTCTGAATTTATGGTCTGACCTGTAATGCAGATATATCCCTGCTCATCTTCCGAAAGGGTAACCTTGGTCTCCGCATTCATCATATTTGTAATTTCATCATACACAGCGGAAATCGGGAATGCATAACCCATACCTTCTACGGTACTGATGGCAACCTTTGCGGAGTTGATACCCACAAGCTCGCCCTTCATGTTAAAGAGTCCGCCGCCGGAGTTACCGGGGTTAATGGCTGCATCTGTCTGGATATAATTATTGGTTGTTTTATTGCCTTCCGCATTTTCAATGGTTACAGGTCTGTCAAGGGCAGATACAATACCTGTTGTTACAGACTGTCCGTAACCGAGGGCATTACCGATTGCAACCACCTGCTCGCCAAGATTAAGCGCATCGGAGTCACCGATAACCGCAATTGAAATATTCTCCTTGATCTCGTCTGTAAGATCATCTGCATCAATGGCAATTACAGCAAGGTCAAGATCTGCATCATAGCCTTTAAGCTGGGCCGTAACTGCTTCGGGATTATCGGAATCCTCATCATAACTGAATACTACGGTAAGAGTTTCATAACCGTGTACAACATGATAGTTGGTAAGAATGAGAAGCTCATCATCCGTAAGGGCTACGATAACGCCGGAGCCTGCACTGGTGCTGTCCTGGGTATATGTTCCCCAAAGTGTCTGAACTTCAGAAACACCTTTGTTTGTAATGGCTACGATACATGGAAGACAATTTGTTGCAATGTCTTCAACGGTATAGTCATCGGAAGTCTTGCTTGGAGCTACGGTAACTGTTCCCGAACTGTTTGAAGTGTCATCGGATATTGTAAGCTTGGCATCTCCCGAACTGCTTTTCTTGGCAGTTGAGCCGCCGGACACAGAAGCGGTTTCCGTGCTGTCTTTTTTATCAAGATAATTGTTTTTATAATAAACGCCGCCGGCTGTAAGTCCCGCAAGCATTGCTACAATTACAAGAAGAGCAACTACGGTTTTAAGTCCCGAATGACTCTTTTTAATCTTACCGGAATGAGGCGCCGGTTCACTCTCGGGCTCATAGGGGAGTTTTTCTCTCATGCCGAAATAATACTGTCCGCCGTAGCCGTAGCTTTGGGTACCGGAATTAGTCGGTTCCGGGCCTGCCCCGCTGCCCTGTACTTCCTCGTTTGCAGAAAACGTACTCTCTGCATTATCTTCATAAACGTTTTCCGTAACGGATTCGGAATCCGAAGTACCGTCATTTAAATTGTAATCATCATATTCATCCATATTACTTTCCGCCTTTCCGGCTTCTGCTTAGCAGATACCAAATCTCTTTTATGATTCACAGTATATAGCCGGATTATTTCAAAGTTTTGACCAAAAGGGTTTGTTTTTGTGACTAATTTGTGTCTAATGTGTGAAAACCACTGTTCCCGTGCTGCCGTCTGCCAGAACCACATTGGCACCTGTCATCACAAGATCCTCGCTGTAGGTGAAGGCATAGGAATCTGCCGTACCGTCGGTATGGTAAACAGCCATTTCCTTAACACCCTCGGCGCCATAGGTATATTCGTACCTGTCGATGTTTAAATAGGCAAAATTCTGGTTAAGTGTGCCCTCCTGATAGGATATGCTTTCAACCGAAAGGGATCCGTTGGGATTATACTCGGAATTTAAGGTACAAATGTATTCATAGTTATCCGCATCCGTACTGATGTCGCCGTAGAAATAGTGGGCAGTTACGGGATTTGCGCCCTCATGCTCCTTGTATTCGCAGAATCCGTACTGAGTTCCGTCCGCAAGAAAGTCCGCTTTGTAGGTAAGGGTATCTTCCGTAAATGTATAGACGCTTCTGCTGACAAGATTGCCCTCGGAATCATAATTGTTTTCCTCGGCAACGCGTCCGTATTCATTGTAAGAAAACTCCTTTTTTGCAACGGAGTTTCCGGCAAAATCCTTTATGACAAAGCCGGTAAATTCGGCAGATGCCGGAGTATCATAGCTATAAAACGCAAAGTCTTCCTTATCTGTAGTTCCGTCGGAATTGCTTGCCGGCGGAGCTATATAGTCTTCGGTAAAGGTCTTGGTGTGATCGATCTTTACAATATAGGTTGCATAACTTGAACCTGTTCCTTCCGGAGCAATTTCAATTACCTCACCGAGAGCTTTTAAGAGATTGTCGTTTACTCTTATGCGGGTATAGTATCCGCCGTGGAAGTAGGCTGTATTTTCATCGCTTTCGGGACCGGAAAGATATCCGTCGAAATGCTCTGCCTCTCCTACATATATATAATCGATGTTATATTTGTTGATCAAAGAAAGAACTTCCGAAACGCTGGTGGATGTATAAATATTAACTACGTCTCTGTGTCTTTCAGTGATTTCCGGCGGATAATCCTTATTGCCGGAACTTCTCCAAAGCCATTCATGAGTCTGCCATCCGAGCACCGTAGGATTACCGGTAAATACAGACACTCTGTTAAAGTAGGAATAGCTGAGTCCGCACATTTCAAGCACCACGGCATCATCCGGAACATTTTCGTTGATCCAGGCGATACCGTCGGCATCTGCCGAGTTTTCATTCTCAAGGAAGGCAGATGCATCCAGCGTCAGATAATAATGCGAGAACCATGCTCCGCAGGCCTCAAGGAAATAACAGGCAGTGGCAATAAAGAGCACCAGTGCCACCTTTCCGAAAACTCTGAGTTTCTTATCGCACACAAAGTAAAGAAATCTTGTGATTATTACTGCCATACACATACCGAACATAATAAATGCCTGATATGTGAGTTTGAACATTGTATTGGCTCTCTGATATGCGCCGCCGTAAATATCCACTACGTAGATCACTTCCGGTAAAAATACCAGTCCCATGGCGCAAAATCCAAGAATACATGTAAAGAGCTCAGCCGTATCCACACTGTCAAAGATTCTTACAAAGAAGTTGACCTTCTTCTCATCTGCCTGCTCTTCTTTCTTTTCAAAAGCAGCCATGATACGGGATGCCGCAAAAAAGATCACCAGTATGGAAGGAAGTCCCCAGAGAATCAGAAGCTGATAGAATCTGGAATGCTGGGTACAGAACTTAACGGATGTGGAAATGCTGTCAAATGAAAGGGTAAAGGGCAGTGCCACAATAATACCCACCAGCACAAAGGCCACAACCTGAAAACCTGTTAAAAGCCAGGCCTCGGATTTATATCTGTAAGTAATAAGATTCGTAAATAGTATAACCGCTCCGCTTACCACAAAATAAATAGGAAAATCCCAGTAGTTGGTCATATGGAAAAGTCCGATAAAGAACATAACCATGATCATCTGCGGAGAGAAAATCTCACGGATAAAATGGATCTTAGGAGCACCTTCGGTTTTGGAAATATCCATTACGGCTTTTCTCTTAATGAGCCATGCAAACAAAAGACCGATTACCGTAAGCACAAATATAATATTGATCACATGGGCATGAAGGTCACCAAGAACAAAGGAATAGGAAGGAAACTCATGGATGGTCTTATCTTCCACTTCCGGGTTATAGCCGATGTAACGTGTGGCATCGGAGAACCAGTAGGTACTGATTTCTCTGCCCTTCATTCTGTCAATCTTGGGCATTATCCACTTAAAGATGGGATAGTGCATGTTTCCTGCAATGGAAACAGCTACGCCTGCAATGATTCCGCCCACAACGGGAACAGTCTTTCTGTAGTCCTTATGAACACCTTCTCCGGATTTTTCCTTTTCCATCATGGAATAACGAAGGACGTTACTTACTATGGAATAAGGGATGCAGGCGGTAAGAGCCGCAAGTGTCATCATCATAAGGTTGTAGCCGTAGCCTGCGCCCACGCCGGAAACCCTGATAAGATAGGCAGAGATATACTGTCCCACATAGTAGTAATTAATGCTCTTTCCGGCAAACCACAGATCGTTGGCCGGCATATATTCGGATTTAAGTATCGCCGTAAGGTAACCGTAGTCCATGAACTTTTCGGTTCCGTAGGCAGATGCATTAAAGCCCTTTAAATAACACCATACGGTAAAGATTGCAAAGAAAACCGACTCAGCGATTATCATGCGGGATACTCTGTTGGCAGAAAGGCATTCTTTAAAATCCACGGGGTCCGAAGACTTTTTGTTATAAAAGAACAGAATTGCCACATTTGCCGCAAAGCAAAGAACAATAACAGTTATGCAGTTGCCTGCCGTAAATTTAAGAAGTTTGAAACTTGAAAGGTAGAATACCACCCAGGCAGATACGGCAAGTCCTATGGTCTTTGAGAAAAACCAGCCGTTATCACGAAATCTCTTAAACAGGATAAGGGTGGAAGGCAGGAAAGTAAGCCCCAAAAGAAGTAGGGTAACCCACCATTTAAGCATAGGCTTAAAGTCTGATTTCGGAATGTAGCCCGATGCGAAATAACACACGGCAAGGAACAGTATGGCTGCCCAGCATATGCCGTAAACCGCAGAAATATTCTTTTTGATAAAACTCTTAAGAACGGATTGTTCGGAAATGCTTCCCGTTGCCGGTATATTTTTACCGGAACTGCTTTTAGGTGTGTTTGAATTCTTTTTTGGTGCCATTTAAACCTCTCATATCCTGCCTTACACAGACAGGTCGTTACTATAGTTTGTTATTTATTTCCCTGAAATCGGAAACGGCCTTAATGCCGATTTTAAAAATCTTCTTTATGTTAATGGAATTGACTCCGCCCTGACGCGGTCTGAAAGTAATATGTCTGTAAAGAACCTTTTTCCCTCTCTTTTTCATTGCCACGGAGATAATCACATTGGGAAGATTGTAATTATCGTCAAATAATGTCAGACACTCGGAAAGGGCTTCACGTTTCATAAGCCTGTAAGGAGTGTTTGCATCGGTAACTTTACAGCCGAAGATCACTCTTAATACAAGCTTTAAGGTCTTGGTTACCACCACCCGGGAGAATCCGTCCATACGGCCCTTTCTGTGACCGATGACCATGTCATACTTCTCTCTGTTGGCCCAGAAGGGGCTGAACTCCGAAGGTCTTGTCTGTCCGTCGGAATCGGTCTGGAAGATGTAATCCGCACCGCTTTCAATAGCATACTTGTAACCGTAGATTACCGCCGAACCGTGACCGCCGTTTTCTTTTGGCAGCACTATCAGTTTCGGATATTTGGCAGTTAGTTTATTAAGAATATCAAGGGTATGGTCCCTGCTTCCGTCATTGACAATAACCATACGGGAATCATTACCATATTCTTCCACCACCGGATACCATTCCGAAATTACATTTTCAATATTGGCCTCTTCATTGTAGGCCGGAATTACAATATACAGTTTATCCATAGTTTAAATCTCCCCCAAACCGTTTGCGAGCCTATGCGGCTGATTCCTACTTCTCCTTTTCGGTATCGTAAATAAACTTGGTACCGTCAGAACATACACACTCATAGGTATTTGATATGCTGATCACATTGACTGTGTAACCGCCGTAAACCGCAGGATTACCCACATCATCCCTCTCGGAAAAATCTACCACAATAAAGCGTATGCCTTCTTCTTCCGCAAGTTCCTTAAGGGTTTCGGAATCATAGGCTGTGTACATCTCTATAGCCTTGGCTTCTCTGTATGCCGTGTCATATCCTGCGCTCCATGCATAATATGGCCAGCCGTAATAAAGCATACCGCCGCCGAACACCAGATTGTTAAGAGAATACCAGTTGGTAAGATAGACATCCTTCGCATCGGAATTGTCCATTACCCAGTCTGTTAGGGCATCATTATCGTAGAATTTCATAATACCGTTGTTTTTTTCGGAATTCTTCCTGATAAAGATTGTAAATTCATAGATACCCGTAACAGTCATGGCCGCTATGAGCCCCAGTGCCACAACTTTTACAAACACGCCCTTCTTTACAAAGACATGGCGGATAAATGCCGCAATGAAAATATCTGCCAGCATGCATCCTATCATAATATACTTATGATTGACCGAGGTGTCGTTGGTCATCTGGAATGTCAGGGCAAATACTATAGGCGTGGTGAATGCTACCAGAAGCCATCTGTAGTAACCGTTCAGAATTACGGCAGATGCTATAAGAAGCACCACGAATATGCCAAGCAGAGTATTAATGAATTCAATTGTTCCGAAAAGGGATTTAACATCTGCAAGGTAGCCCGGCTCCCATCTGAAGGAAAGGGCTTTGCCGTCTATAAACGTATTGCTCTGAATTACGGAAAGAATTACAGCAATAATGGCCGTAAGGGCAAATTCCAGTCTTCTGTCGGATGCTGCCGCGATAAACAAAAGCACCAAAAGACATCCTATTACGCAGGCACCGTTAAAGAAGGAACACATGCCGAGCATAAGACCTGTGACAACCGCGGTTTTAATATCAACCGGAAGCCAGGCATCTGCCGAAAAGAAGCTTTCCTTAAAGAAAAGAATAAACCTGTTCGGAAGTCTTTCTTCCGTTTTCCCTGATTCATTTTCTTCGGATTCTTCCGAAACACTCGTCGAAGCGTTTTTGTTTTGTGAATTTACGATTGTTTCTTCAGCTGCGTTTTGCGGTTTTTCAACCGTTGCCACGACTTCATTTTGCGTTTTTTCAGCAGGTGCTTCGCAACTTAATGCCGCAGCCCTTAGAATCTTCTTCTGCTCAAGTTCTCTGAGTGCGCTCCTGATTCTTACAAACTGGGCAAAAAACGGAGGCAGCATAAAGATAAGAGCCAGTAAGATCACGCAAAGACCGAAGGCCAGATGTCTCTGGTTTGCATAAACATTCAGATTGTAAAGGCCCCAGTTTTCGTTGGTTGTGGAACCGATAAAGTCTGTGTTTTCGGATGCTTTCTTAATTATTTCCTTAAAGGTACCGTCAATACCTGCCATGTATTCCAGGAAGGACCTGCTGCTTCTGAAAATAAAAAACAGAACCGCAGTCACGCCTATCATTCTCTTTCCGAAAAGTTTGAGGGAAAGGGCAAATATAAGCATGCATGTACCCACAAAGGTAATAATGCTTGGAATATTAAAGGCCAGATCAAGACGCAGACCCAAAAATTCAAGATTTCCCACGAAGAACTGATGCATAAAATGATATTTCATATCGGCACCGGCATAGTGAGAATATACTGCAGGGAAATTATTGCCTGATGAGAAGGAACGTATCATTCCTATATGGGTTGAGAAATCCGAAAAAACGCTGACGCCCACTCCCGTATAATCCTCTTTGTGATAGAAAGAATTAAACATGAGAATGTAGGAAACACATACAGCGATAAACACAACTATCATCTCGGCATAGTCAAAAAGACCAAGGCTGTGTTTAAGTTCGTTTGCAAGTTTTGCTCTTTTAAAGAATACAACAACTGCGAGGAATACTATGGCAGCTGTCATCATTATCATATCCGCATTTCTTAAGGGGTTGCCTGTTTTGTTAAGGGCGCAGGCCAGCAGATATGAGCCCCAGCTCATGAACATAACGCCAAAAACATAAGAGGCCGGTATAACCACCAAAAGGGAAGAAGTCCTGAGCTTTCTTCCCGAAAAAGTGGTATCCATTATGTTGAAAACTCCCGGCAGAAGCAGCGATAAAAAGCCCGCTCCCACCGCAAAACAGAGTATTAAATAAACAATTGCTAACAATTTCTACCTCGTGTTACTTAACGAGCCTAAACATTCTTCGGTTCGTCGAAATCTACCCTTTAGTATACCACGGCTGCATCATCGGAAACAACAGACATATGTGCCCTAAGGGCGTTATTTAACTCTTCTTCCGACATCAAGTCAACCGCCTCTTTGGCATGCTGCATAACCTCGGTATCTCTCATGGGATCTGCCAGTTCGAATACATGCTCGCCGCTTTGTTTGATTCCGAAGAAATCTCCGGGACCGCGAAGTTTCATGTCCTTTCCGGCTATGTAAAAACCATCGTCGGAGCCTGCAACAATGCCAAGCCTTTCTTTGGATGCTTCACTCTCCTGGGAGCTGACAAATACACAGTAGGACTGGGCTTCTCCTCGTCCCACACGGCCTCGTATCTGATGAAGCTGCGCCAGACCGAATCTTTCGGCATTCTCAATCACCATGACGGTGGCATTGGGCACATTGATACCCACTTCGATAACGGTGGTGGAAACAAGAATGTCCGTCTCACCGTCTATAAACCTGTCCATGACATCCTGCTTGGCGGATGCTTTCATTTTGCCGTCCAGGGCATCTATTGTAATATCCTTCGGAAGCTGCTCCCTGAGGGTATTTACATAGGTTTTAACCGCTGCCGCGTCCAGGCTTTCGCTTTCTTCAATCATCGGGCAGATGATATAGGCCTGGTGACCTTCTCTAACCTGCTTTATAAGGAAATTGTTGATCTGAGTACGCATTGCATCCGTAACAACGGCATTCTTTATCTTTTTACGGCCTGATGGCATCTGGGCTATTACGGATATATCCATGTCTCCGTACAGCATCAGAGCATAGGTTCTGGGAATAGGCGTGGCAGATGCCAAAAGCAGATGCACACTCTCCCCCTTCTCCTCCAGTATCCTTCTCTGGTTTACGCCGAACCGGTGCTGCTCGTCAATAACAGCCATGGCAAGGTTTTTAAACTCTACTTTCTCCTGAATGGCTGCGTGGGTTCCCACTACGATATCTGCCGTACCGTCTTTTATTTCAGCTAAAACATTTCTCTTTTCGGCAGCGGTCATGGAGCCTGTCAGCCTCACTACTCTTATACCGTGGGGCAGAAGCATCTTTAAAAAGTACAGATAGTGCTGCTCGCACAAAGCTTCCGTAGGAGCCATAATACAGCCCTGATAGCCCGAAAGGGCCGTTGCAAAAAGCGCAAAAAGAGCAACTACCGTTTTACCGGATCCAACATCGCCCTGAAGAAGACGCTGCATTACAAAATCTCCGGAAATGTCATTCTTAATATCTTCTATGGCCTTTTCCTGGTCATCGGTCAGCTCAAATCCCAATTCGGCTCTTAGGGCATTTATTTCATCTCCGAATATTATTCTCTTTTTGTTTTCAAGTGCCTGCCTTTCGCCTTTAAGTTTCTTCATCCGCCCAAAGAAGGCGAAGAACTCATCGAATATTATACGTCTAAGGGACCTTCCGAGAGTGTCTTCGTCCTCGGGAAAATGAATGTCATATAAAGCTTCCCTAAGAGGTGGCAGTCCTAATTCCTTTACCGTCTTTTTAGGCAGATAATCCGTAAGAAGCAGCACATCAAATGCAGACTTCATGGCCTTACGTATCTGAGCCTGTTTAAGACCGTTTACGGTTCTGTAAACCGGTCTGAATTCCTTAAGCAGCTGAATGTATTTCTCTTTGGTATTGATCTCGGGCTGAGTCATTGTAAGACCGCCTCTGTCACGCTCGGCTTTGCCTGTAAAAATATATCTCTGGCCCAGTTTAAGAGTGTTGTAAAGATATGGCATATTAAACCATCGCACCGTCATCTCGCCGGTATCGTCCCGGATCACAGTGGAAATGATTTTAATGTTGCCACGGCCCACAACAGTCGGGGATTTGGTTATTATGCCCTCCACACTGCTAAGGCTGCCGCAGGGCACAGAGGCAATGGCCACGGGTGTGGAAAACCTGTCATATTTAAATGGGTAATGGGTAATGAGTTCTCCCACACTTCGGATGCCCATGGATGCAAGATGCTTTGCGCCCACGTCACCTATGCCCTTTACGCTTTTTATGCTGTCCCTGGTTTCTAACATGTAACCCCCGCTAAAAAATCGAG
>CACYBJ010000025.1 GCA_902772565.1 uncultured Lachnospiraceae bacterium
GAATGCGGAAACCATGACGAACTCATGGCAAAGAAGGGAGCCTACTACGGCCTTTATACACAGCAGGGCTAACCTAGGCCTAATCATTATAAAACAACTATACGAGGCAGGATGAAGAGCACACTTGTGCATTCATCCTGCTTTTTGTAATTAATGTGGGGACCGATTGCTGTCCGGCCCGCGGCTGATGCGGGACTATTGCGGGGCGGCAATCGAAATACCACCCAAAACTTATGGGCAGTTTCTGTAAGTGTACGGTTGTGACTCAAACTACGGTTGGTGTCGGGCTATTGCGGGGCGGCAATCGAAATACCACCTGCAGCCGAAGGAGAATTCCGGAAGTTTACGGTAGTGTGCAGGACCGCGGCGGATGCTGGCTGTGAAGAGACGATAGCGAGGCTTCCGTAGGGACGAGCACGCTGGCAGCGAAGGCGTACGCGTCACGAGCCGTAGGGCGAGTAGCGGGAAAAGCCTGATGCGTAAAAGCCGCGTGCGAGGAGTAGGAAACGTAGCGTGTCTCAAGCAGCTTGCATCAGTCGCGGTCCATCTGACAGAATACTACTTACAGAATTAAGCCTACAGATTACTGTCTGCTGATATTTCTTCGTTTTATACTTGCATAATACGTACACAGGTGGTATAGTTCTAATAGAACAGATGTTCGTATGAATTCTAAGGGAGGCAGCCATGACAGAAAAATCCTACATCGCAATCGATCTGAAGTCTTTTTATGCCTCCGTGGAGTGCGTCCTGCGAGGTCGCAATCCCCTTACCACCAATCTTGTGGTAGCCGACCCTACAAGAACCGAAAAAACCATCTGCCTTGCGGTTTCTCCATCTCTTAAAGCCTACAAAATTCCGGGACGTGCAAGGCTTTTTGAAGTGGTTCAGCGCGTCAAGGAAATAAATTCCGAAAGAAGAGTCAGAGCCGGTGTTAAGGAATTGATCGGAAGCTCCGACGATTCCTACGACCTTGAAATAAATCCCACCCTGGCACTTGGCTACATTGTGGCTCCGCCCCGAATGGCCATGTACATGGAGTACAGTACAAGAATCTACGATATCTATCTGCGTTATGTGGCCCCCGAAGACATGCATGTCTACTCCGTAGACGAAGTGTTTATCGATGCCACAGCCTATCTTAATACCTACAAAATGACAGCCTACCAGCTTGCCATGAGAATGATAAAGGATGTTATTGACGAAACAGGTATAACTGCCACCGCAGGTATAGGTACCAACCTGTTTCTTGCCAAGGTTGCCATGGATATCGAAGCAAAACACACCGAACCCGACGAAAACGGGGTGAGAATCGCAGAACTCGATGAAATGAGCTTCAGGCGCAACCTCTGGGCTCACGAACCTATTACGGATTTCTGGCGTGTAGGAGGCGGTACCGCAAGGAAACTTGCCAAGTATGGCATAACAACCATGGGAGACATAGCAAAGTGCTCCGCAGGCTCCGATTCCGACTACTATAACGAAGAACTGCTTTACAAACTTTTCGGAATCAATGCCGAATTTCTGATCGACCATGCCTGGGGATGGGAACCCTGTGAAATCAAAGACATTAAGGCCTACCGTCCCAAGAGCAATTCCCTTAGTGTGGGTCAGGTGCTTAAAGAACCCTATGAGACCTGCCGTGCCCGCATAGTACTCTATGAAATGGCCGACTCTCTTATTCTGGATCTGGTAGATAAGGGACTGGTGACCAATCAGCTGGTAATCTACCTCGGCTATGACATTGACAGTGTGCCGGAGAATGCCGGCAAGTCTGCGAAAATCAAACTTGAAGTCGATCGCTACGGTCGCGTGGTTCCCAAACATTCACAAGGTACTACTAATGTAGAAAAATACACATCGTCAAGCAAAATCCTGCTTGATGCAGCCATGAAACTCTACGATGAAATTGCCGACCCAAGGTTCTATGTAAGGAGGCTTAACATAGCTGCCAATAACATTATTCGGGAGAAGGATGTCGAAACGGAAGAGCCCTTTGTCCAAATGACTATATTCTCGAATACGGCAGCGGAAGAGGAAAAAAAGAAAAGGGAAGAAGAGGAGAAGAACAAGGAAAAGAATTTCCAGAAAGCGGTTATCGATATCAAAAAGAAGTACGGAAAGAATGCCTTGCTTCGCGGTCTTGATTTTGAGGAGGGAGCCACAGCCAGAGAGCGTAATGCCCAGATCGGAGGTCACAAAGCATGAAAAACTACGACGATATCATTAATCTGCCGCATCATACCTCAAAAAAACATCCCAGACTTTCAAAAGAACAAAGAGCGGCTCAGTTCTCGTCCTTTGCGGCTCTCACGGGTTTTGAGGATGACATAAAAGAAACAGCCCGTCTTACCGATACTAAACCGGAACTTTCCGAAAGCGAAAAACAGGTATTGGATGACAAATTGGAAGTCATTCGCATGATGTGTACAGGCGGTCCCAGGGAAGTGGTGAAAGTCACCTATTTTGTGAAGGATGACCGAAAAGAAGGAGGAAGGTTCGTAAACAAGACCGGACAGGTTGTGAAAATAGATGAAATTGCCCGTGCTGTCGTCTTTGACGACAAAAATAGGGTAAAAATTGAGGACATTGTAGATATTACCCTTGATTTATTTGAGAATATAATGGATAATCAAACTAATCATATATGATAGATTGGGGACGAGAAATGAATACAATTTCCTACTACTCACTTAAAGAAACGGTTGAGGGCATCAACAAGATAGAATTGGTTGATACCAGCGCCTTAAACGGTACGCTTGAGGTAACCGGCGGTCGTGTGAGAAGTGCTGCAGCGAAGACGGATCCCTTTAAATATGTTGAACGTCTTAATAACAGACTTACCCAGATAGATGAAGCTATTAATTGTCTTAATTTCGAGAAGCAGATACTTCTTTCACACAGAGATGAACTTAATAAATAATAATCAGCTGGGGTAGCCGAGTAACGGAGCATGCCATGCAATACACCTATTCCGATAACATGTCTGAGCAGGAAAAGAGAGACTATATCAGAAACAGTTTCGACAATCTTTTTGTTGAAGCGGGTGCGGGTGCGGGCAAAACAACATTCATTACAAAGAGAATAATCAATCACATCAAGGCCGGAGCCAATCCGGCCGATTTTGTATTTATAGCTTTTACAGGTGAGGCATCTGCCGAACTAAAAAGAAAAATTGAAAAAAACATCCGACGTGAAATCGGGAGGGTAAACGGAACGGAAAAGGACCGCCTGGAAAACGCCCTCGGTAATCTGTCGGACATGAACATTATGACTATATGCCGTTTCTGCCACAAGTTATTACGTGAGGCAGGAGCGCATTTTGTTTGTGAGTACGATGAAACGGTTTTGGATGCTCACGGCATGGAGCCGAGAACCGCGGAACTTGTAAGCAGCGCATTGAAACTGCTTGAAAGTAATCCTGATTATTTAAAAAAATGCAGAAGTACCTACAAACACATTTTTGTGGATGAGTTTCAGGATACCAATGAAGAGCAGAGCAGGCTGCTGCATCTGCTGGTACTTAATGACAAGGGTGACGGTCTGAGGGACAATTCACTGTTCATCCTGGGAGATGAAAAGCAGTCGGTGTACGGCGACGAAGGCGCCTGCGTGGATGTGTTCTTCAAAGTACGGGATAAAATGAGCCGCCTTAACAATGCTCATGTTATAAGTGTAAAGAATAACTACCGTTCCGAGTTTGAAATAATCAGGTGGGTGAACGAGAGTTTCAAATCGGTATTTGAGAACTATGAGCCCATGACAGCAGAGTGGGTCATAAAGAAAAGCGGAACCTTCCACGGTGTCAGAAGAGCGGTTCCGGTCTTCGGCTACGAAAAGTATGATACCGCTGCGGATATTAAAGCCGTAATGAGGCTTCTGTCCCATTTTATATTTGACGAAAGATTCATGATCGACGATAAGGAAGGCGGAGATGCCAGAAGATTTTCATCTTCCGATTTTCTGATTATTGTCATGAATGAAGATAAAACAGATTTATATAAAAAAGCCGCCAGAGATTATAATCTCGGCGACATAGAAGTGACGACGGTCAAGCATTCCAAAGGCCTTTCCGCCAATGTTGTTATAGTTGCCGACAGAAGCATCCCGGCTGAGGGTGACAACTGGCGAAAAGTAGAATATGTGGAAGCCACAAGACCGAGACATGCCCTTGTTATCATGCCTGAAATCGTACCGGGAAGTATATTCTCAGGCGAAAACTATGCACTGGGCAGGATTCCGGAAATAAGAGCTTAAACCACAGACATGTCCGTCGTTTAATTTCCTGTATCGCAGGCAATGTAAACGCTGGTAATACTGTCGAAGGTCGTGCCCGGAGGTTACATCTGGTGTCTTACTACCAGGTATTCGTCTCCGTTGGAATAATAAGGACAGGAGAAAGAACGGTCGCTTAAGAGGCGCATGTAATCGTCTTCATCCATGTTGACATCACAGCCCCAGGTCTCGCTTTCTTCATCATATGTGTAATAACTGCAGGTATCGCAGGAACCGCCTGCATTTTTTGCTTTTTTGCCGTTGTCCATATTTCCCTCTCTTAATCGGTATATTGGTTTTGCAATATATTTAGTGCATCTACATTAACACAAAAGAAAGTGATATTCAAATGAAAGTGAATCTTAATGCCCTGCTCGTACTTGCATTTCTCTTTTTCTGTGGCAGTCTGGCAGGCTGGTTTCTTGAATTTTTTTACAGAAGATTTAAAAAAGCCAATGTGGAAAAGAAGTGGGTCAATCCCGGATTCCTTCAGGGGCCTTACATTCCTCTTTACGGTTTCTCTCTTGTAATGCTCTTTCTTATGGCCGGAATTCCTGTGGGGTTCATACATAATGACATAGCAAGAAAACTGGTGCTCTTTGCATGCATGGCTGTGGCCATAACGCTTGTGGAATACATAGCCGGTCTGATCTTTATAAAGGGGATGAATATCAAACTCTGGGATTATTCCGATTGTTGGGGCAACATCCAGGGAATCATCTGCCCGTTGTTTTCTTTTTACTGGATGTTACTCAGCGCACTTTACTATTTTGTAATACATCCGAAAATCGTTAACAGCATATACTGGCTGGCCAATCATCAGACCTTTTCCTTCTTTGTGGGATTCTTTTACGGTGTATTTGCCATCGATCTGGCTGTGTCTCTTAACATACTTGTCAAAATCAGACAGTTTGCACGCGAAAATCAGATACAGGTTCGTTACGAAGAGTTTAAGGACAGCGTAATCAGAAAGAACGAAAATCTTATGATAAGAATGCGCTTTATGTTCCCTGTAAGACCTTCTTTATCATCTTTCTCACAGGCTCTTAAGGAGTACTTTGAAAGAGAGAATAAGACATCGGTGTTACAGAACATAATTGACGGAACCATAGACGGAACCAAAGCCGTTGCTGAAACCGTGGTGGGAGGAACCAAAGCGGTGGCCGGCGGAGTGATTGAAGGCACCAAGGCCGTAGCTGGCGGAGTTGTAGGCGGTACAAAGGCCGTAGCCGGCGGAGTGATCGAAGGCACCAAGGCTGTGGCAGAAGGAGTTCTTGAGGGTACCAAGGCTGTAGCCGAAGGGGTAACCAAAGCAGTGTCTTCAGGATTTTCCGAGGAAAAGGAGAATCATACCGACGAAGAAGCTTCCGCCGAGGCAGATGCGGAATCCGATAAAGAAAACTAAACACGCAAACCGATAAATAAATCAGAGCAATAAATAAAATACACATCGAAAGAAAACGAAAGCAAAATCCGATAGTAAGATTAAAAGAAAAACTTATATCATAATTGAAAAAAATAAAGAAATTATTTGTCTTTTAGGGTAAAATATAATAACCCGCGGTAATAATACCGCAGACAGTACGGAGGGTATGAATTTGAAAACTTTTGAAGAAAACAAAAAACTGGTGATAATTAACGGAACCGAAAGAACCGTTATTGAAGCCTGGGGCAGAGATTCGCTGCGCGTTCGAATGACCAGAGAAGCTCAGATGGATTCCAACGATTGGGCGCTCACCGAAAAGGTGGAAGAAACCGATCCCGTGATTACATTTGAAGAAGTGGATACTACCGACCCATGGTATGCATCCGACGAATGGGCAAAGTACCATCAGACCGGAACAGTATCCAAAATCACAAACGGAAAAATAACAGCAACCGTTAATCCCGAGGGCTGGATTTCATTTACCAACGACAAGGGCGAAATCCTTACGGAAGAATACTGGAGAACCAGGGACAGAATCAACCGTTACTGTACTTCTCTTCGTATAGTTGGAAGAGAATTAAAGCCTCATCAGGGCTCATCGGATTACTCGCTGACAGCAAGATTCGAAGCCTATGAGGATGAGAAAATCTTCGGAAGGGGCCAGTATCAGGACAAGAATCTGAACAAGAAGGGCTC
>CACYBJ010000026.1 GCA_902772565.1 uncultured Lachnospiraceae bacterium
ATCATTTCCTGAATTCTTAAGTTTACAACGGTGTTGTCGTCGGATTCAAAAATGAACTGAAGCATTTTGCGGACTTCTTCATCATTGTCGATTTCAGGCACATTGTCGGAGAACTTAAGTTCCGTTCTGTTAAGTATGTACTCATGGATTCTTAAATAATCGGCAACGGCTTCTATTACTTCCGTTCTGTCTATTATTTCATCACGAAGAATGCTTAATTTATCGATCACTTCCTCGTCGGATGTTTCCTTGGTATAAAGATTTCTTACTGCCAAAGATATACTCTTTACAGCTTCCCTGCCGTTTTCGATATAATCGATGGAAAGATCGTAAAACTTTTCATAGAATTCGTAGTATTCCATGGAAAGATTCATTGCTGCCATTTCGGAATACTCTCCCGCCAGGGCCTTGGCTGTATTAAATATATTTTCACTACTCATTTATAACTCTGTCCTTTGTATTTATTACATGTCACGCACAAAAACACCTGTGAATCCAATAATTATTGTACGTGCTCATGGGTATGGAGATGATCCATACAGTATTCGTAATTACCGTTACACTTTGAGCAGAACCTGAATTCCAGATCGTCTCCGTCAAGTTCCGTTCTTCCGCAAACCGCGCATTTATGTATTGTAATAGGCTTCGGTGCAGCCTGCTGTCTGCTGTACATTGAAGCAGCTGCGGCAGATGCGGCCTGACCGCGGTTATAGGCCTGCGAAAACTGCTTTGCTCTTTTTCTCTGCTTGAAACCGCCGGGTCCGTACTTCTTGTAATTGAAATAGAAAATAAAGAAGTTGCCCATGGAGATCACGAAGAGACCCAGCATCATGGCACCGAACGCAGCGTTGATTCTGAAATAATATGCAATGTTAAATAATTCAATTCCCATGTAAAGGTAGGCAAGATACTTGACCTTAATAGGAATTATAAAATACAAAAGTACGCTTACATCGGAAAAGATTACGGCAAATGCCATAAACATGGAAAGGTTGATGTAAGTAAGGTTCAGCGGATAGTTGATAGGCTCGCCGACAATCATCTCGGAAATAAAATAGAACAGGATTCCGGCGATAAGGTTAAAGAAGATTCCGCTGAAATAAAACAGATTGAAACGGAAACTTCCCCATACTCTTTCAAGTGTAGAACCTATATAGTAATAAAAGATTACGGAAATTATCACCCAAAAGGATGCTGCATCCGGCGGCTGTACCACCCAGGAGATCACTCTCCAGAACTGTCCCTCCATGATTTTGTCTACATTAAATGCAAGATATCTTTCAAAAAGGGATTCGTTGGCTCCGGTATAGGCAGATGACATGCTGAGTATTAATCCCACAATGTAAAGGACCACAACATATTTCATCAGGCCGCGAATAGCATACTTTCCGAATTTTTGCTCAAGTTTTTTGTACATAATTCTCTTCTCTTTCTGCCCCCGATCTCTATCCGGAGGAGGCTGGGTTTCCTTCATTTTTGTTCACGATAATCATTAGGATTATCAAAGGTTTCATACTCCCAACCCTGTCGCAGCATCAGCGCATATTCGCATATAATTATACATGTAATACAAGATATTGTAAAATGATTTTTCTGTTAAAAAGCCGTCGGTTGTGGTATATTCAAATGTAGCGATTAAAATTGGAAATCGGGGGCAGACATGTAGGAATCCCTACGGGATTCCTTTGATGTCTCAAAGGCGTACGGGCTCCCCCGATTAGAAATCGGGGGGAAAAATGGCATTTGACGGATTTGTGGTCGCAAACCTTGTCAGGGACTTAAAAGATAAACTTGTGGGAGGACACGTTTCAAAAATCTCCCAGCCCGAAAAGGATGAGATCATACTTACAATTAAGAATTACAGCCAGTACAGACTTGATATTTCGGCGCAGGCGGCTCTTCCGCTTGTATATCTGACCGATGAAAACAAGCCTGCACTTCCCAATGCTCCGGGCTTTACAATGCTTCTCAGAAAGCATCTGTCTTCTGCAAAGATTGTTGATATAGACCAGCCGGACATGGAAAGAGTCATCAGAATCAAGCTGGTTCATTATGATGAGCTTGGAGATTTGAAAACCAAATGGCTCATAGTGGAACTGATGGGCAAATACTCCAATATAATCTTTACGGATGATAACTTCGTGATCATTGATTCCATAAAGCGCATCTCCTCACTCGTTAGTTCCGTACGTGAAGTACTTCCCGGCAGGGACTACTTTATCCCGAAAACAGTAGACAAGAAGGATGCATCTGCCTTAAATGTTTCCGAAATAGGTGCGGAAATCTCCGGCAAAAACTGCGACATTACAAAGGCTGTTTATACAAGTTTTACCGGCTTTTCTTCTCTGACAGCTTCCGAGGCAGCATATCTTGCGGGAGTTGATGCCACAAAAAACGTGACAGAACTCACAGACGGCGATATTGAGGCAGTTTCGGAAATAGTAAAGCATCTGACGGATAAAATGAAAAACGGCGAATTCGAGCCCAACATTGTCCTCAAAAACGGTGAGCCCTACGAATTCTCCTGCTTTAATCTGCGCTCTCTTGAAGCCTCCGGCTATGAAAAGAGGGATTATGAAGACATATCAAAGGTACTGATAGATTTCTACAGCATGAAGGCGGCGACTTCCCGCATCAGCCAGAAATCCGCTTCCTTAAGAAAACTTGTAAAGAATGCGGTGGAAAGAGAAGCCAAGAAACTGGATCTTCTTCAGAATCAGCTTAAGAGCACCGAAAAGAAGGATAAATACAAGGTATACGGCGATTTGCTCACCACCTACGGCTATTCCGTAAAACCCGGTGAGAAGTCGCTTACCTGCGAAAACTTCTATGATAATAACAAAGAGATCACCATTCCGCTTGATGAAACCAAAACAGCAATGGAAAATGCCAAGCGTTACTTTGACCGATATGCCAAGCTCAAAAGAACAGGCACGGCAGTAACCGAGCAGATAGCAAAAACCGAGGAAGAACTATACCACTTAACATCGGTTAAAAACGCCTTGGATATCGCAACCTGTGAAGGGGATCTGGACCAGATCAGAAAAGAACTAGCAGACTTCGGCTATGCCAAGAAGGCAGCCGCTAAGAACGGCAAGAAGGAGCGCAAAGAAAAGAATACCACTGCTCCACTCCACTTTTTAACACCTGAGGGCTATGAAATCTTCGTAGGTAAAAACAATTACCAGAACGACGAGCTGACATTTAAGTTCGCATCGGCCAACGACTGGTGGTTCCATGCGAAAAAGATTCCCGGCTCCCATGTGGTTCTTAAAGATAAGGGAGAAGAAATCCCCGATATCGTTTTTGAAAGAGCCGCAGCGTGTGCTGCCTTCTACTCTTCCGGAAAAACCGGGGGCAAGGTGGATGTGGACTATCTCAAACGAAAAGATGTAAAGAAACCTTCCGGATCAAAGCCCGGCTTTGTGGTTTATTATACAAACTATTCCATGACTATCACTCCTTCCGTGGAAGGGCTGAAGGAAACCGACGAATAAACAATCACATACTACGGTGAAGCAGCAGGCTCTTTACCGCTTATGCACCAAGCCTGTGACATGGTACAAAATATGATACTTGCAGATTCACACATGCATTCAAACTTTTCAACCGACAGTAAGTCTGACCCAAGGGAAATGATAGAAACAGCCATAAAACGCGGTCTTAAGATTATGACTATCACTGACCATATGGATGTTGAATGGCCTCTTGACAATACCGAATTTATATTCGATCCTAAGCAGTACTTTGAAACCTGGAATGCTCTTAAGGACGAGTATAAGGACAGGCTGGACATACGAATCGGAATGGAGTATGGTCTTCGGGACGAAGAAAACGTGCTTGAAATCGTTGATAAAAAGTGGGACGAATTAAGAAAACTCCCCTTTGATTTTATAATTGGTTCAACCCACGTCTGCGATAATTCCGACCCCTACTATGATGTGTTCTGGGAAGGCAAAAGCGCCAACGAAAGAATACTGGATTACTACAATTCAGTGTTGTTTAACGTGGAGCATTACAGCGGTTTCGATGTATACGGACACCTTGATTACATCTGCCGTTATGTGCCTGAGGGAAACCACTATGAAGTTACAAGATACATGGATGTGTACGAACAGGTACTTAAAACTCTGATTGAACGGGGCATCGGACTTGAAATCAACACATCACTTTTAAACAAAGGCTTCTCAAAGCCCAATCCCGACCCGGTAATACTGAAGCTTTACAGGGAAA
>CACYBJ010000027.1 GCA_902772565.1 uncultured Lachnospiraceae bacterium
GCGTGCACCGGCGTAAAGTACAACTACTATACCTACAACGGTTTCGATCTTCAGGCCTACTCCGATACTGCGGTTACGGATATGTTCCTTCGGGCATATGCCAAAGGAAAGGGCTTTGCCGAAATCAGATGTGCAAACCAGGTATCCTATGACACTTTTGTGGCAGCAATTCAGAATCAGACCATTTATGACTGCTTCCAGAAAATATATGACGTATATGGCGTAAAACTCAGTTCCGTGGACTATGTTCTAATGGAAAAAGCCATGGTGCTGCATTTTGAATTCTAGGATGTAATATGATATAATAATACAGTGAATATACATTGTATCAAAGGTTTCAGAAGTAATGCCCGCCATTGGGGGATGGCAGGCGTGACATATATTTCTCGGAGAAGGGGATCCCCAAGAGTAAGTTAAGGAATAAGAGAATAAATGTGTAACGGTAAGAATGAATTCACCGCGGAAGAACTGCGCAAAAACGTGCGTGTTCCCAAAAGCGTGGAAGAAAAGTTAAGGACCATAGTGGAAAAGTGTCTGGAGCGTTCCGGCATTTACCACAGAGTCATTTCCAGAATCAAGACCGCAGAGTCTCTGGAGAATAAATATAAAAAGAAAAGCTACGATGAAAACCGTAAGATTCAGGATCTTGTGGGCATCAGAATAAATGTGTATTTCGAGGACGATCTGCGCATCTGCCGAAACATTATGGAAATGCTTTTCGGCGAGGCGGAGTGGTCGGTTTCTTCGGTGCCCGACGAGGAGTTTAAACCACAGAAAATAAACGGCGTGTTTAAGCTTCCCGAGGATCTTAAGAACATGATCAGCGACGAGACCTGGGACTACTTCATTGACGATACCTTCGAGCTTCAGCTTAAGACCATCTTTTTCGAAGGCTGGCATGAAATAGAGCATGACATGAAATACAAAGGTTCCGATCTTTGGTCCGGAAAGGGCGACAGAGCCAGGTATTTTAATACAATTTTGGCCACCCTGGAACTTTGCGACAAGTCCATTGTGACATTGTTCGACAATCTGGGTCACGACCTTTATCACGAGCGCAATTACGCGGGAATGATAAAGGCACATTTCAGGATCAAGATGCAGGACGAGGAACTCTATCCCGAGATACAGGAACTCTTCGATGCGGATCACAGCGTCGAGAATCTGCCCAAGAGGGTTTTCAAGACCAAGAGGGAGGATCTGGTCTATGCCCTTCTTGAGACTCCCGGCAAGTTTGAAATCAACGTAAATACCGTAGTTGCGGTAATCAACCGAAAGGTAATGCATGATCCGGAAATCACCCGTATCATGAACGACAGGGACGTTTTCGGAAGGAATTCCCGCTCCGCCGACGACGAGATGGGTTACGATCTCCGTCTTCCGGAGTACATGTCCACCTTCAACGCGGAAGTGGATCTGGATACCACCGCTTCCGACAAGGACGAGAAGTTCGCATCTGCCGTAAATATTATCTATTCCTGGTTCTACAACAAGTTTTCGGGCGTGCTCACTTCCATGAGCGAGACTCCGGGATTTGTGGACATTGAGGAACTGGGATTTCGTATCAAGTGCGAAGTGCACGAGGAGGACAGGTTCTTTATCTGCGAGTCAAAGAGCCTTGACGGAAGGGAACCGGGACGCATCTGGGTAACCTCCGCCGTGGTCATGGACAACGGCTCCGACAGGCTGCATCTGTCCGTAAATAACGGCTTTTCGTACTATCCAAACAAGAATGACAAGTCGGATGTCACCGGTGAGTTCTCCTGCCCGCGTTTTTACAGGCAGATAGCCTCCCAGATCGGCATTATCGACTATGTGAAGTGCGGCACCACCCACTGCGTTGTAAACGAAGAGCAGACTGCGGAGATTTATAAACTTCTGACAGCCAGCTCAAGAACGTTTCCGCTGGTATTTGTGGTCTCAAAGAATCTTTTGGCAGATGCCAAACTCGACGAGTCCTGGCTCGGTACATTCGCCTTAAGATATGTACAGGAAAAGGCAGGCCACTACGCACATTTTTGCAGAATACATCTGGCCCAGTCCGAGATACTTCTGCAGATGCTAATAGACAACCACGTCGGCTACGAGGTAGATGACGCCGACAGATGCGCCCAGGGCGTTCTTGTGGTGCGTCCGAAGGAAAAAGGTGTGATTTCCTGCGAATGGTTTTCCGAGGAACATGTGAAAACCTGCAAGTTCGCATCCTTCGATTCCATCAGCCACCTGATGCCGTTTAAACAGCATGATTCGGGCAAAGCTTTCGGAAACGAACTTCTTCAGACCTTACGCCGCATGAACAACGATGTGGACGTATATAAGATAATAGGATAACGTCACGATTTCGAAGAAATCGTGACAGAGTATCGAAGATACTCGTGTGACAGAGTTTTGGGGAAACTCGTGTAACGTCATAACTCCGAAGGAGTTGTGACGTGAAATAGGGGCAAAGAAAGGAACATATCATGAACGAGGGTTTACGTACAAAAGAAAAACTTTCTTACGGGCTTGGAGCCATAGGTAAGGACATGGTTTACATGCTTTCCGCCAGCTACATACTTTATTACTTCAATGACGTAATGGGCGTGTCGGCGGTGGCCATGGGTACCATTCTTCTTGTTGCCCGCATCTTTGATGCATTTAACGATCCCGTAATGGGCGTTATCGTTGCAAAAACCAAAACCAGATTCGGACGTTTCCGTCCCTGGCTTCTCATAGGAACCGTAATCAATGCGGTTATACTCTTTATAATGTTTGCCTGTCCGCCGTCTCTTAACGGGTCGGGGCTTGTGGCATATGCCGCAGTGACTTACATTCTCTGGGGTGTGACCTATACCATGATGGACATTCCTTACTGGTCCATGATTCCGGCTTTCACCAATACAGGCAAGGAAAGAGAAGGACTTACCACCCTTGCCCGTTCATGTGCCGGTGTGGGATCGGCGATAATCACCATAGTTACCATGAAGGTGGTTATGATGCTTGGCAACAACAACGAGAGAGTGGGCTTTAAGTGGTTTGCTCTGGCAGTTGCCATACTTTTCGTTGTTTTCATCGCAGTGACCTGCATCAATGTTAAGGAAAAATCTTCGGTAGACATGGAAACCGTTGGCGTGGGCGAGATGTTTAAGGCCCTTATCAGAAACGATCAGGCCATGGTAATAGTAATTGCCATCGTACTTATCAATTGCGCGGTCTACATCACATCCAACCTTGTAATCTACTTCTTCAAGTACGATTTCGGCGGAACAAAGTGGTACGACAGCTATGTGCTTTTCAATACCTTCGGCGGCGGCATTCAGATCATTTCCATGATGATCATCTATCCGCTTCTCAGAAAGTTCGCTTCCAACGTGAAGATTTTCTACATCTGCCTGGCATCTGCCATGGTTGGATATGCGGTGCTTCTTGCGGTTGCGGCAGGCACAGGCATGCAGAATGTTTACATTCTTTTCGTTCCCGCATTCTTTATATTCGCAGCCAACGGCGTGCTTCAGGTTCTTACCACTGTATTCCTTGCAAACTCCTGTGAATACGGCGACCTTAAGAATGGCCGTAAGGACGAGTCCGTAATCTTTTCCATGCAGACTTTCGTAGTTAAGCTTGCATCGGGTATTGCGGCTTTCGTGGCATCCATCTGCCTCTCTCTCAATAATCTTAAGAGCGGTACGGAAGCTTCCGATACAGACAAGGTAAAGGACTTCTCGGAAGGTGTCAGTGCAGCTTCCAAAACCGGTCTCAGAACCACTATGACGGTAATTCCCATAGTCGGTCTTATCCTGGCAGTTATAGTCTTTAAAAAGGCC
>CACYBJ010000028.1 GCA_902772565.1 uncultured Lachnospiraceae bacterium
CCCATGAATCCTTCGGCCAAGGGCTCGGTGTCCATAATCGCGTATCTGCTGGGACAGAGCAATGAGATGAAGCAGAAGAGAAGGGACGAAATCCTGTCTGCGACGCCGGAAAGTATTAAGGAAAGTGCTGTAATACTTAAAAGACTGGCAGATTCGGGCTATATCTGTACTGTGGGAAACGAAAGCACAATTAACGATGCGGCAGATATGTTCGGCTCGGTAACGTCCCTTGTTTAGCAAGGCTACAATGCATCAGACTTGCCTCAAAGCATTTGCAATATAAACGGAGAATAATATGGACAGTAAATTCAAATCGGGATTTGCGGCTCTTATCGGCCGCCCCAACGTGGGAAAATCCACGCTGATGAACAGGCTCATCGGCCAGAAGGTGGCTATTACCTCGCCGAAGCCTCAGACCACAAGAAACAGGATTCAGACCGTATATACGGATGACGAAAAGCAGATAGTATTCCTTGACACTCCCGGAATACACAAGGCCAAGAACAAATTGGACAAGTATATGGTGTCCGTTGCCGAAAAGACTCTGGCGGAGGTGGATGTTGTTCTTTGGCTTGTGGAACCCACAACCTTTATTGGCGCCGGAGAGAAGCACATTATCGAACTGTTTAAAAAGACAGATACACCGGTAATCCTTGTTATGAACAAGATTGACAGGGTCAAGAAGGAAGAACTGATGGTTTGCCTCGACGCCTACAGCAAGGAAGGCAAATTCGCGGAGATAATCCCATGCTCGGCTCTTACGGGCGAAAACACCGACGGTGTGCTTGAGCTTATTGGCAAGTATCTGCCGGAAGGCCCCATGTACTATGATGCCGACACTCTTACGGATCAGCCGGAAAGGCAAATCTGTGCCGAAATGATACGAGAAGCGGCTCTCCGAAATCTTTCCCAGGAGATTCCTCACGGAATCGCGGTGGTGATAGATTCCATGAAGGAGCGTCCCGGCGGCAGACTCATCGATATCGATGCAACCATAATATGTGAAAGGGATTCCCATAAGGGGATTATTATCGGCAAGCAGGGTGCCATGCTTAAGAAAATCGGTATGGCTGCAAGAAACGATATGGAAACCATGCTCGGATGCAAGGTAAATCTTCAGGTCTGGGTTAAGGTTAAGAAAGACTGGAGAGATTCCGACATGCTTCTTAAGAATTTCGGATATCAGGATCAGGACCGGTAACGAAAACAATTAAACCGAAAACGGGCGAATTAACTGTAAATGCAGCATTCACATAGTTGTGCCGCATGGAAAAAGAGAGAAAGGAAAACCTGTCACTAAGGTGAGACGGGTTTGCAGGAGAGTGGATGGACAACAGAATAAAAGTTCAGGGTATCATACTCTCCGTCATGCCTGTGGGAGACTATGACCGCCGAATAACAATACTGACAAAAGAGCGGGGACGGCTGTCCGCATTTGCCCAGGGGGCAAGAAGAACCGGCAATGCGCTGCTTGCCAAAACCCAGCTCTGTACGCTGGGAACCTTCTACCTCTACATGGGCAGAGACAATTACCGTGTTTCGGAAGTGGAAGTTCTGGATTATTTCACGGATTTTCGTGTGGATCTTGAAAAAGCCTATCACGCCATGTATTTCTGCGAGGTGGCATCCTATTTTACCCGCGAGAACAACGACGAGCGGGAGATGCTAAACCTTGTTTATGCCGCACTTAAGGCTTTGGAAAAGGGAGTGCTTGACAGGACTCTTATAAAAGCCGTGTTTGAGCTGAAGGCCATGTGCATATCCGGCGAGGCTCCGTCTACGGGGGAGTGCGTTATCTGCCACGAAAAAAAGGAAAAGAGAGTTTTTTCCGTAGAACACGGCGGCATGGTCTGTTCGGATTGTGCGGTAACCAAGCCCGGCAGGTTTATGGAACTGTCGGAATCAGCCTGGTATGCAGTATGGTATATCGCATCAACTCCCGCTTCGGGAGTGTTCTCTTTTAAACTGAGCGATGCGGTGCTTGCGGAGGTGGCCGCGGCGGCATCTGCCTATTTAAAGGGCCGGACTGGGCATGAATTTAAAGGGGAGAAACTGCTTGAAATAGTTTGACGGGTCTGATATTGCACAAAAAGCCCTGTCGGTTATTGACTTTAAGTATTCATATTGGTAAGATTCATAAAGTGTGAAAAGGCATTTGCCGTAATGTTAATCAGGTCAATTATTATTTAAATATAGAGGAGACAAAAATGGCAGTTGAAAAGACAATGGAAAAAATAGTTGCCCTTGCCAAGGCAAGAGGTTTTGTATATCCGGGTTCCGAAATTTACGGCGGTCTGGCAAATACATGGGACTACGGTAACGTAGGCGTGGAACTTAAGAATAATGTTAAGAAAGCGTGGTGGAGCAAGTTCATTCAGGAGAATCCCTATAATGTGGGCGTAGACTGCGCTATTCTTATGAATCCCCAGACATGGGTGGCTTCAGGACATCTCGGAAGCTTTTCCGATCCCCTTATGGACTGTAAGGAATGCCACGAAAGATTCCGTGCCGACCAGCTCATCGAAAACTTCGCTGCAGAAAACGGTATTGAACTTGATGGTTCTATCGACGGCTGGAGTCAGGAAAAGATGGAAGGCTTTGTGGCTGAACACAAGATTCCTTGTCCTTCCTGCGGTGCTCACAACTTTACCGACATCAGACAGTTTAACCTTATGTTTAAGACTTTCCAGGGCGTAACAGAGGATGCCAAGAACACTGTATACCTTCGTCCGGAAACAGCTCAAGGTATTTTCGTTAACTTCAAGAACGTACAGAGAACCAGCCGTAAGAAGATTCCTTTCGGTATCGGTCAGATCGGTAAGTCCTTCCGTAACGAGATCACACCGGGTAACTTCACATTCAGAACACGTGAGTTCGAGCAGATGGAACTTGAATTCTTCTGCGAGCCCGACACAGACCTTGACTGGTTCAAATACTGGAAAGACTTCTGCGTAAAGTGGCTTCAGGATCTTGGTATCAAACCGGAAGAAATGCGCATCCGCGATCATGAAAAAGAAGAACTTTCCTTCTATTCCAAGGCTACATCCGACATTGAGTTCCTCTTCCCATTCGGTTGGGGCGAGCTCTGGGGTATTGCCGACAGAACAGACTATGACCTTTCACGTCACATGGAAGTATCCAAAGAGGATCTTACATACTTTGACGATCAGCACGAGAACGCAGACGGAACAAAGGGATGGAGATACACCCCTTATGTTATCGAGCCTTCACTCGGTGCAGACCGTGTTACTCTTGCATTCCTTTGCGCAGCCTATGATGAAGAGGAACTTGAAGGCGGCGATGTAAGAACAGTTCTTCACTTCCATCCGGCCCTTGCGCCTGTAAAGGTTGGCGTTCTTCCGCTTTCCAAGAAGCTTAACGAAGGCGCTGAGAAAATATTTAACGATCTTTCCAAACACTTCTATTGTGAATTCGATGACAGAGGCGCAATCGGAAAGAGATACAGAAGACAGGATGAAATCGGTACTCCGTTCTGCGTAACCTATGATTTCGAGTCTGAAACCGACGGATGCGTAACCGTAAGAGACCGTGACACCATGAATCAGGAGAGAATTCCGATTGCTGAATTGACGGATTATATTTCAAAGAGACTTGAATTCTAGTCGGGTAATTTCAAAAAACGCTCTTAAGATGGTTCAAATCCGTTGAAATCGGAAAAGACATAGTATATAATTTTTATAGAGAGAGTGCGATATGAGAATGGATGCATATCGCACTTTTTAATTAAAGAGTCATTGGAAGTAGCCGGCTGTGCCGAGTCGGTTATTTACTTTGTGCTCATTTCACGGAGGATATGAAATATGGCAAAAAAATGGGTGTACACCTTCAAAGAAGGTAATATGTCTATGCGCAACCTGCTTGGCGGTAAAGGAGCAAATCTTGCCGAGATGACTGAAATCGGTCTCCCGGTACCGCAGGGATTTACAATCACGACCGAAGCTTGTACTCAGTACTACGAAGACGGTCGCAAAATTAATGATGAAATAATGGCTCAGGCTATGGATGGCGTAGCTTGGATGGAAAAGGTTAACGGAAAGAAATTCGGTGACCTTAACAATCCTCTTCTCGTATCTGTACGTTCAGGTGCAAGAGCTTCCATGCCGGGCATGATGGATACTATTCTTAACCTTGGTCTTAACGACCAGGTAGTTGATGCAATGATCAAGGGTAACCCGGATCCTGCATTCGAAAGATTCGTATACGATTCCTACAGACGTTTCATTCAGATGTTCTCTGACGTTGTTATGGAAGTAGGTAAGAAGTACTTCGAACAGCTCATCGACAAGATGAAGAAGGAAAAGGGCGTTCAGTTTGACGTTGATCTTACTGCTGCCGATCTAAAAGAACTTGCAACACAGTTTAAGGCAGAGTACAAGAATCAGCTCGGAAAGGACTTCCCATCCGATCCCGTTGAGCAGTTAAAGCTTGCTATCGAAGCAGTATTCCGTTCATGGGACAACCCACGTGCCAACATTTACCGTCGTGACAACGATATCCCTTATTCATGGGGAACAGCAGTTAACGTAATGCCTATGGTATTCGGTAACCTTAACAATGAGTCCGGTACCGGTGTTGCATTTACACGTGATCCCGCAACAGGCGAGAAGAAGCTCATGGGTGAGTTCCTTAAGAACGCTCAGGGCGAAGACGTTGTTGCCGGAGTTCGTACACCTATGCCTATCGCTCAGATGGAACAGGAATTCCCTGATGCATATGCCGAATTCGTAAAGGTTTGCGACATTCTCGAAAACCATTACCATGATATGCAGGACATGGAATTCACTGTAGAGAACAGAAAACTTTACATGCTTCAGTGCCGTAACGGTAAGAGAACA
>CACYBJ010000029.1 GCA_902772565.1 uncultured Lachnospiraceae bacterium
CGGAGCGGGGACTTGGGGTATATTCGCCGGCCATCGACGATGACGCTCTGGAATTTCTCAGCGACAGCGCAAACGGTGATGCAAGGCAGGCTCTAAACGCCATAGAGCTGGGAGTGCTCACCACAAAGCCTTCCGAGGACGGAAAAGTTCACATCACCATGGATGTGGTGACGGAGTGCATTCAGAAGCGTGCTTTAAAGTATGATAAAGACGGCGACAACCATTACGACACCATCTCCGCATTTATAAAGAGTATGCGTGGTTCGGATATAGATGCGGCCGTGTACTATCTGGCTAAAATGCTCTATGCGGGAGAGGACATCAAGTTTATAGCAAGGCGCATTATGATCTGCGCTTCGGAGGATGTGGGGAACGCCGACCCCATGGCAATCACGGTGGCCACATCCGCATGTCTTGCCGTTGAAAGAGTGGGAATGCCGGAAGCTCAGATTATCCTTGCCCAGGCGGCGGCCTATGTTGCCGGAGCCCCCAAGAGCAATGCTTCGGTGAATGCCATCGGGAAGGCAATGGATGTTGTAAAGAACACAAGAACAGGGGCTGTTCCCGCACATTTAAGAGACGCACACTACAAGGGTGCGGCCAAACTCGGTCACGGGCTGGATTACAAGTATGCCCATGACTATCGGGATCATTACGTATCGCAGCAGTATCTGCCGGATGAACTTCTGGGAACGGTATTCTACGAACTTAATGAGCAGGGTTATGAAAAAACTATAAAAGAGCGGATGGAGTACATTCGCAGAGGGGAAGCGGAAGATGAACCGTAAGGAGACAAAGCATGAAAAGGTAAAGAGAATAATGGCAACCATCGCCCTTATTCTTTTTGTGGCATTTATTATAGTCGGCTGTGTGTTTATGGCAATCGGCAACAAGGAACTCATGTGGGCGTCCATGTTTGCCATGATCTTCGGACCGATCTTCATCTGGGCTTTGATCTTCTTCTATGACAAAGTCCATAAAGATGACGAGAAAGAAGAGAAGGAAGATCCTAAGCAGTAAGAACTATGAGTATATTCCGAAAGAACAATAAAAATCAAAACGAAGATTCGGAAGAAGTTGTTGTTACCGATGAGGAAGTGGTGATCACAGACCTGACGGAGGACGAGGATCATTACTACAAAACGGTCTACGAAGAAGTTGAGATAGATGACGAGGACGTTGATATCAACGAACTTCTGGATGAGGAAGACCGCCTTGAGGAGGTTCCCACCGCCGAAGAGCTGAATGAACTTCTGGATGAAGCCGACAGACTTCCAGAGCCGGGAGTGTCAGAGGACGGAAAGATCATTTCCCTGGATTTTGCAAGGAAGCTTAAAGAAGGGGAGGCAGATGCGTCCCCGGCAGAAGATTCCGAGCACCCCGAAAGTGCTTCCGATAACGGTGATTTAAAGGAGCCCCGCGCAGACGAGCCGGAAGAAGGCGGAGAGAAAGCGGACGATAGTATTTCCGTGGAAGGCGAAAGCACCGAAACGGTTGATGCGGCCTCCGATGAAAAAACGGATGCAGACGCAGAGGATAATGAGGACGAGCCTAAAGAGGATACGGCAGATGCCGAATCCGCCGGAGAATCCGATGATGCCGAAGGCGACCCTGCAGGGAACTTTGTCGAAAAGACGGCTGCGGAAGATAAAAAGAAATCCCGCAAAAAGCTGGAAGATGCTTTCGTAGGGGCATTTGCCATAATTGTGATCATAGGTGCTGCGGCAGCAGGTCTGTGGTTTAACGGAAACAGAGGCAAAAAGCCTGCCGAAACAAAGAAAGAAGTAACACCGGTGCCCACCAAGGCGGCGGAAGAACCTGAAACCGCCGATTACAGCGCATGGGAAAACCGGGACACTGCAGCATCTGCCGTGGTAGGAGATGCGGCTACTTTTGTTCCGGGAGCAAGACTGATATACGGCAGCTTCGGACAGAATGCCGACGGCACGAATGCCCCGGTTGCATGGACGGTGCTGGATGTGGAAAACGGTTATGCTTTGGTAGTCAGCGAGTATATACTTGAAGTCGGGGCCTTTTCTTCGGAAGGTGTGATCCAGTGGGAAAACAGCGACATAAGAACCTGGCTTAACGGCGATTTCTACAATACTGCATTTAACGACGAGGAAAAGTCAAAGATTGCCGCTTTTGAAATCGAAAATGCAGACAACAGAGAGCACAAAACAGATGGCGGACATGATACGACAGACAGGCTGTTCCTGCTCAGCGCCGAGGATATAGAGGATTACTTTACGGAGCTTCCTCTTACGGCATCTGCCACGCCTTATGTTTACGAGAAGGGAATTGCGGCATCTTCAACCGATACCGACATTTACTGGACCAGAACCCCGGGCTGTATGGAAGGTTCCGGAGGCGAGCCGGGCTATGTTGCCACGGTGTCGAACCTGGGAAATCTGTCGCTGTACGGAAATGATTCCACCTTTGAAAACATTGGAATCAGACCCGCCATGTGGATAGCACTGGGTTAAGGGACGGCTTCTGTTATTACTTTCGGTTGACATAACCGTTCAAAACAAATATTATACTAACGGCGAAAGAAAACTTTCAAACCCAATAAATCAGAATTCACAGAGAAGAGGATAATATAATGAGCTTACTTTCAGATTGGAGAGACAAGGCATACGGCGAAGAGATGAACCGTAACGAGAAGATGGGAAAGCAGTTTTGGCTTGCCTACTTTGAGGAGGAGAAGAGTGTTTACGAGAAGATTCTTGCAAATCCCGACGAAGTGGTTACCGGAACAGTTAAGGAACTTGCAGAGAAGTTTGGCATGAAGCTTCAGACTTTCGTAGGATTCCTTGACGGTATCAATGACTCTCTTAAGGAGCCCAACCCTATCGAGGAGATGACAGAGGATACTGTTGTTAATCTCGGATATGACAAGGAAAAGCTTTACTATAATATGTGCGACTGCAGAGCCGACTGGCTTTACACACTTCCGCAGTGGGACAACCTTCTTTCAGAAGAGAGAAGAAAGGAAATCTACAAGGAACAGCGCAAGTCCGGTACCATCGTAAAGGCAAAGAAGCCGGGACGTAACGATCCTTGTCATTGCGGCAGCGGTAAGAAGTACAAGAACTGCTGCATGCAGAAGGACCTTGAAGAGGAAATGAAAGCCGACGCTATGGCATAATGTTAAAAAAGAATCGAAAACAATAGTATAAAGGCATATGCGTGGCATATGCCTTTATTTACGGGATAAAAAGTTTGGGAAGAACATATGCCTAAAAAGAAACTTACAAGAAAACAAATGAACCTGTTTGTGGCCGATTATATCTATCTGCCGCTTACATATCTTTATTTTGAACTGCTTTTTAATTTCAGTACGGTAAGAAACATGAGCAAACATGCTCTGCTCAGTATCGTGCTTTTTTCGTTTTGCTACGGAATGGTGGCGGTAATCGTATCCTTCTGGCCGAAAAACAATAAACTGAAGTATGTTTTGCAGAGCCTTATGATGGTGATTCCTGCCGTGGCTTTCCTTGTGGAATACTTTGTATTCTGCCAGTTTAAGGTTTTGTATGACCTTAACACCGTTACTCACGGAGCGGGAGACGTGGCCGGACAGTTCACCGGCGACATTAAGAGAATGGTATTTTCCGCTTCAGGTATGCGAACCATTTTCCTTTTCTTCCTGCCACTCATTGTCTATATTGTCATGAGGATCCTTCAGTACAGAAGAAACAGGAAAGTGCTGCATATGCCGGCTGAAAGGGAAACATACGTCAGCCCTGCCCACGGAGAAGAGGCAGCGGTTCGTGAGACGGAAGGCGACTCATCAAACGACGGCAGCGACGACGATACCGAAATCCTGAAGGCGGATGTGGCATCTGCCATGGGAGAAGATGATGAAGAAAGTACCGAACTCATAAAGGACGACCTGAAAAACGTACTGGGAGATTCCGCAGACGAAGGCGACGCGGTTAAGAGTGCCGCGCTTGAAACGGCTTCCGGACAGGTAAAATCTGCGCCGGCGGAGGAATCCGAAACCGAAGAAAAAGAAGCTTTTTCAAAGGAAATTAATCCGGAGGTCGCCCGTCTTTTCAAAAAGCAGAATGCTTCCTATTATCGCACAGGCAGATGGATCGGCTTTGCGGCCGTTGGCGTATGCATGGCGCTGTTTTATTTGCTTTCAATCGTGTCCGTAAAGATAAATAAGGTTGCAGCTCAGTTTTACGATAAAGAATACAATTTTGAATATGCCGTTCAGAACTTCGGTTACATGACCGGCTTAAGGAAGGAAATTGAAAACAGGCTTAGCGGCCGCATCAATCAGATTTCCTTTGATAAGAATCCTGTTATTACCATGCCTCCGGTTCCGACTATTCCGCCTATTGCGACGGCAGATTCTTCTTCGGGCGAAGGTACACCGGATTCAGGAGAAACAGAAGGCCCTACAGCAACTCCTACGCCTGTTGTTTACGGCGAAAGCAAGCTGGATATTGACTTCGCTGCAATGGCTGCAAGTGATTCCGGAACCTACAAGGAGCTGGATGAGTATTGTGCGGGCCTTACCCCTTCGAAAGAAAACCCTTATACGGGACTGTTTAAGGGCAAGAACCTTATCTTTATTTCAGCAGAGGCTTTTTCCGAAGAGGTTATAGATGAGAATCTTACACCTACGCTTTACAGGCTGTCCCATAAGGGTATTAATTTCAATGATTATTACCAGTTTGCAGGTGCGGGAACCACCGGCGGTGAGTTCCAGAATCTGTTTGGAATGCTTCCGATGTCCGGCGGCAGTTCATTTAAGAAGACCGCAAGCTACAACAACTATTTCCTTATAACCGCTCAGCTTAATAGACAGGGATATTTCGGTAAGGCGTACCATAACAATTCCTATACTTTCTATGACCGCCACAAGACGCATATCAACCTTGGACTGTCCGACGGATACATGGGTTATGGCAACGGCATGGAGAAGTATGTAAAGAGCCAGTGGCCGCAAAGCGATGATGAAATGTTTGTCGGTACAATGACAGAATATATAGATAAGCAGCCGTTCTGTATTTATTACATGTCGGTCAGCGGGCACAGCGGTTATGGCAAAAACGTAAATGCCATGTCCAAGAAGCATTGGGACGAAGTGAGTGGGCTTAGCTACTCAGACAGCGTAAAGGGTTACATTGCTGCCAATCTGGACCTTGAGCTTGCCCTTACCCACCTTGTTGCGGAACTGGAAGCCAAGGGAATTGCAGATGACACTGTAATTGTTATAAGTGCCGATCATTTCCCATATGGCCTGGATGCCGACGGGTCACTCGGTAATCTGCCGAAGCTGTCCGAACTCTACGGATACAATGTATCAAATGTGTTCCAGAGAGACCACAACAGACTTATTATCTGGTCCGGATGTCTTGAAAAATCCGACCCGGTTGTGATCAATTCCCCTGTGAGCAGCTTGGATATACTTCCTACGCTGTCCAACCTTTTCGGGGTTCCGTGGGATTCAAGACTTCATCCCGGCCGCGATGTGTTCTCGGATGCAATGCCTCTTGTATTTGACATGGGTTATGACTGGAAGACCGACTACGGAACATACTATTCAAGCTCAGGCAAGTTTGAACCAAAAGATCCAAGCGTGACTCTTCCGGACGGATATGTCAATGCGGTGAAGACTATCGTTAAAAACAAGATCAACTACTGCAAGGGCGCCAACAACAGTGATTACTGGGGACATGTGGCATCTGCGGCAGGACTGAAATAAAACAGAAACAACTGCGACACCCCGCTTTCGGAAAAAACGAAGGCGGGGTGTTCTTGACTTCGCCGAACGGCGTAATATATAATCAATTTGGATGAATTTAGCCGAACGGCGCAATAGTGATGATTTGCGACAGAATTTCGCCGAACGGCGCAATAATGATGACCTATGACAGAATTTAGCCGAACGGCTTAATTGGAGGGAAAGGACATGAATATATATAACACGAAGGATTTTGGAACTCTGATAAGAAAGCGCAGGAAAGAACTGGGCTATACGCAGCGTTATATCTCCGAGTTTACGGGCTTCAGCATAAGTTTTATTTCGGATCTGGAAAACGGTAAGAGCACGGCCGAGCTGGGGAAAACTATTTACCTTGCAAACATGCTGGGGCTTGATATTGCGGTTAATGAGAGGGGGAGCAAATGGTAAAGTATAATGTGTTTATCGAAGCAGGCGGGCAACAGATAAAGATAGGAGTTATAGAGGGCCACTCGTCGTTAGATTCATGCTTTTCATATTCGAAAGAGTATATAGCAGGTAAAAATCCAAGGGCCGTTTCGGTATCGTTGCCGATACAGAATGAGCCGTTTTCTCCGGAGTGTACCAGAAATTATTTTGATGGGTTGCTTCCGGAAGGGTTCATGAGAAAAAGCATTGCTTCGAATATGCATTTCGATGAGAACGATTATTTGTCGATTCTGGCCCGACTCGGTAAAGAATGCCTGGGAGCGATCAGAATCGATGATTCGGACGCAGAGCCTGAATCCGGATATGAAGCTGTTACGGAAAAGCAGGTGGAGGAGCTTGCGGCAGAAGGCGTGATCAGATCGTCAGAAATGGTAATAAATACGCATTTATCTCTGACTGGGGCTTCAGGGAAAGTAGGTCTTTACTATGATGAAAAAAAACGGAAATGGTATAAGCCTATTGGTATAGCCCCCAGCACTCATATTGTTAAACAAAGTCATGTCCGACTGGATGGAATTGTTACAAACGAACAATTATCTATGCTTGCCGCCGGTAAATGTGGGATAGATATTCCGGAGAGTTTTATTATTAATGTCGGCAAGGGAAGCGATTCGGAAATCCTGTTTGCCACCAAAAGGTATGACAGGGTTATCGACGAATCGTCACCTTTGCTGGGGAGTTTAAAGCGTCCGTTCAGAATACATCAGGAAGACTTTGCCCAGGCGATGGGCATACCTTCTTCCGAGAAATATGAACAAGATGGACAGAATTATGCGGAGCAGATGTTTGAAATAGTCAGGATGCACACGAAAAAACCGCTGGAAACGCAACTCGCTCTTTGGAACAGAATTGTATTTAATTATGTGATTGGAAATACGGATGCGCATATTAAAAACTTCTCGCTGCTATATGATCCGGATATGGGCGGAATTTCGCTTGCACCGGCCTATGATATTATAAGTACAGCGATTTATGAGAATAGGGCAAAAGACATGTCTTTCAATATTGGAGGAGGCAAGAATCTGGATCAAATAGATGAGGGGAGTTTTAAGGAGCTTGCTTCGCGAACAGGAATCAGCGAAAGGGTAGCTATGAGCAGCTATCATAATGTACTTAACCAATTTGAAAATGCAATAAAGGAAGCAGCAAAAGAACTAAAGGAACTTGGATTTTACAATGCCGGAGATATAGCTGAAAGGATACTTTTGGCACGAAAAAAGATTTTGACTTTTTGATGGGCGTGTGACGCTTTTGACGATAACGGTGAGGGCGCTCCTACCTACATTAAATGTGATCCGGAGGAATATATAAAGCGATAACGGCGACTGATTTAATAAAAAAGTGACAGAAAATTATCCGTTAAACAATTGAAAATATAGGAAAATGCGGAGATGGGAATTGAATAATTGATAATTAGTGATATAATTAAAGAAGAAATTTATGTCTTTAGATGTTATGTGTTATGTTTGTGACAGAAAGGATAATAATATCAGAATTTTGTGTATAACTCTGGTGTAATGTTATCAGGCGGTGTTTAATGACAGAAGACTTTTATGAAAAACTATTTAATCAAATTTGTGGCCTTGTGCCTGGTCGGTGTTATGATGCTGTCAACGGTTGCTTTTGCTGACGGAATAGACAGTTATTCCGGTAGTTTTAATTATGCCGGTGCGACATATGGATATACCGGGACAACGAAGATCTCCAATACAAATAAGACGTTAACAGTATACACTGTTTCATCGTCTCAGTTAGTATACGCAACAGTGTCAGGCTCATATAAATATGTGAGCATTTCATCGGGATCGGTTACAACAGGAACCCTGTCATCAGGACCAAAGACACTTAGTGCCACGGCCACGAAAACAGTAACAGGCGCCACTTTTTCAAAATGTACAACAATACATACAGTTATTTATGGTACAGTTTCAAGCACACAAAGGGTGTTCAACACCAGTCTGTAATAATCACAGGCGCCATGCATATGATTGTATGGCGCCCTTTTTGCTTGACTAAAAAGGTGAGGAGGGAACCGACCCAAACTATGTGTGCTCCGGGCGGGTACAATAAAGAATGGTGTCGTACATTTGGATGAGAACGCAGTTACTGTTAAATAGAAGCAAGGTCGCCATGATAATGACGATGCTTTTTTTGTGTGTCGTTGGATGTGGGAAAAAGGAAAAAGCAGCTCCGGAAAACTCCAAGTCAAATGGCGGTACTACGGCAATCGAGATCCCGGAAGAAACACCTGTTACTTCTTTTTTTGACAATTACAGCTGCTTTTCCTCTTTGGGACTTACGGAAGTAAATGACAATGGGTTCCTCTGCCATACAGTAATGGAGACGGGAGAAGTTACATACAAGTGTTCAATCGACGGGTGTAAGCATGAAGCATCTGCCGATAAAACGAGATGTGAGGCCTATGTGCCCGAAAATCTTATCGGAGTTCTTGTCGATTCTGATCATATATATCTTTATGGATGGTCGGATGAAAGCGGGAATTTTGTGCTTTATAGGGAAAATATCGATGGCTCCGATCGGGAATTTGTGTCCGAAACAGATGAGATCACAAGTACGTCTTACGATCTCAGGTTTGCGGCTGCTGCAAAAAACGGGCTTGTGATCGGGTTTTGCAGCACGGATACCGAAGGAGGAGTCGAATCGGGTTTGATAGCAGTCGATAAAGCGGATTTTGATATTTCGGTGGAGTATTTTGACGAATTCGGAACTTTTGATACTATGTCCTTATATGGAAATACAGTGCTGTGCCGGATCGGTGAGACAAATATAATAAGATACGATACATCCGCAGGCACATTGACAGGTACCATACTGGGTGTTTCCTACGAGGAATTCGTTTGTGATGCCTTTATGGCGTCTGTTGACGATGAAACCGGTGAGATAATCATTAGCTGTCAGACGACGACCGAGGATCTGCTGACAAGGATAGAACTCTGCGATACCAAGTATGGCGCAAGGTACTATCCCAAGGCTTTTATTGACGGAAAACTTTTGGTTGAAAAAAAGGGTGAGGGCGACACGTCCGTCTGGAAGTCAGTTGATCTGCTGACCGGAGAAGAGGAGATTATCGGTTGCGATAGCATAGATATAATCTTTTGCGACGGTGTTTATTTGTATGGTTATACAACAGACAATATGCTGTTTAAAAGGCCTCTTGGACACCTGTGTACCTTCTGGCCGTCAGCTGATGATGTTTCCTCTTATGAATATGAGATCTACGGAAGTGATACCGTGGTGATTGGAGTTATAGATATAGCTGAAGGTCAGAGTGAGAGGTATGAATTGCTTTCTGAAGGCCTGACAGATCAGCTTTCCTCAATGGGAGAAGATTACAGTGTGGCAATTAAGTGTATAAAAATGTCGGATTGGATTTCTTCCGGGTTGAGTTATAAGGAATACATAGAAAGATACTATCCGGATGTGGATATCCTTAAGGTGCCATATAAAGATCCTTATCAGGCTATAAAGGATGGAGCTTTTATTTCCCTGAATGAGTATCTTCTGGGAGAGGAGGGCAGCGCCCTTTACAGTGCGATGCCGGAGATCAGGTGGAAAGAATGTGGCTATAACGGTTTGGTATATTCCGTTCCCAATACTGCACTCAGCGATTACGGGGAGTATCTGCTGTTTAATAAAAAATACTTTTCCCAGGAGTCAGTAAACGGGTGGGACGGAACCTACGAGGGACTGGAATCCATTATAGAAGGAACGAAGGTAGCCAAGTCGCAGTATGCTTATATAGCATTTCACACTCTGACAGAAGGCTTTGAAAACGGAAGATATGAAAACGGGCTATACATTGATGAGGAAAACGGTACTGTGGTCCCATGGTATGAAACAGATGGGTTACGGGAGTATTACGGCTTTCTGAACAGACTGTATTTGTCCGGCTGTCTAGGGGAAACGTCGATGTATGACGGTAACGAACTGGCAAGTGATTATTACACCGGTTTTTTGCGTCTCATGGAAGAGCAGGGTGACAGTTTTGAATTTGGGATCATTGCCGGTAGCAGTGGATCATTTCCAGATCTGATAGGACAGTATGATTATATACTGATGCAAATGGAACACTATGTCGGAAGTAAGATGAATCAATCCGTGGGAATATATTCCGGAACCGACTGTAAAGAAAATGCGTTGGAATTACTTAAATATATGTATACCGACAAGGATATGATCAATCTTTTTGTCTATGGTGATAATTACGATCCGGAGTCACAGACTGTTGCCGGATCTGTGGATGCAGGCGATAGTTGGATACAGGGCCTGAATTTCGGCAACTGGGCAATGGCAATTTCTGTGGAGAATGAAGACGAGGACGCCCGGTACAGGCAAATGTGGGAGTGCGCCGAGAAATACAGCCGGGAAGGCGCCTTCATCGGAAA
>CACYBJ010000030.1 GCA_902772565.1 uncultured Lachnospiraceae bacterium
CCCGCCCCAAAGCTTTGCTTTGAGACGGGTGTAAATTCACTCGCGGTACCACTCAAATTGCGACCGTAGTCGCCACTCTTCGAAGTCGATCAACTTCTATGCACTAACGTAGCAGTCACGGGAAACCCTACACACCGAGGCTTCAGGCATCCGGCTCAGAAGTGAGAGGACAGAGCTTTTGCATATCGGTTCGCACCAACCACCGACTCTCTGAATGCTTTTTCACAATGACCATTCTTCGTCACAGCCTTTATGTATGCATTTGTCAATATGTATAAATTTTTATCACGAATAAAAGAGCATGTCAAGAAAAAAATTTATTTCCTTGCGGTTTTTCTTATTTATTACTATAATGATACGGCAAGGCTGACCGGGCAGATGCGTTTTCCGCCACTCACGCCCCAATCGGCCCAATGAATTTACTGATAAAGGTGAACTGCTATGGATATGCAAATGAACTTCATTAAGAAGCTTCCGACTCCCGAAGAGATCAAAGAACGTTTCCCTTTGGAGAAGTCGCTTGCCGATCTTAAGAATAAACGAGATGAAGAAATCAAAGAAATCTTTGAAGGAAAAAGCGACAAATTCCTTCTGATCATAGGTCCCTGTTCTGCCGATAACGAACCGGCGGTTCTTGACTATATGCACAGACTTCGTACTGTTGCCGATAAAGTGTCCGACAAGATTTTCATTATTCCGCGTGTTTACACAAACAAGCCCAGAACCATCGGTCTTGGATATAAGGGAATGCTGCATCAGCCGGATCCTACAAAAGCCGAAGACATGTCAGGCGGTATAACAGCTATTAGAAAAATGCACATCGACGTTGTTAAAGAAACCGGCTTTACCTGTGCGGAAGAAATGCTTTATCCCGAAAACCACGGTTATCTCTCCGACCTTCTTTCCTACGTTGCTGTCGGTGCACGTTCCGTGGAAGATCAGGAGCACAGACTTGCTGCAAGCGGTATAGGAATCCCTGCCGGAATGAAGAATCCTACCAGTGGCGATATAACGGTAATGCTCAACTCCATTACCGCAGCACAGAATCCGCAGCGATTCAACTTTACGGGATGGGAGGTTCAGACTCCCGGAAATCCGCTGGCGCATGCCATTATGAGAGGTTCCGTAGACAGATTCGGAAGAAGCCACGCAAACTATCACTACGAAGATCTTAAGAATCTGTCAAACGCATATCAGAAGCAGAATCTCTTAAATCCGGCCGTTATCGTAGACTGCAACCATGCCAACTCCGGAAAAGACTATATGGAGCAGATCCGTATTTCAAAGGACGTTCTCCATTCCATCCGTCATTCCGACGAAATCAAAAAGCTGGTTAAAGGTCTCATGATCGAAAGTTACATCGAAGACGGCGCTCAGAAAACCGACGGAGGAGTATACGGAAAATCAATCACTGATCCTTGTCTCGGTTGGGATAAGACAGAACGTCTGATTCTCGAAATAGCCGAACTTTTGTAATATTCGAAATGATCATCAAAAAACGGACATCCCTTGGAAACCATGGTTCCCAAGGGATGTTTATGTTTTTATTACTGTATAAACTATTCTATATCAAACTCGATGCTGATATAAACGGACTCCAAAGCATCTATATAAAACTTTTCACCATTATACGGGTTCACCCATTTTTTCAATCTATAATGACCGCTAGGAAGGCTGCCAAACATTTCCCATTTTGTCGTTATCTCGATACCCTCTTTTGTTATATGGTATATGTTTCCGGGCGGAACAATTAAAGTATCGGTAACCGGGAGACAGTATTTTGCATATATCCACTGGTCATTGGTCATCACTTCAAGTGTATACCTATCATCTAAAGTCAGACTGTTATAATGATCGTCCTTTACAGGAACTTCATCATCCCATAAATCAAAAGTCTTGTTCTCTTTTACGGTATATGTCATGCCGGTTTCATCTACCGATACAACGGTCACATCCACATAATCATTCAAACATAGTCTCGCTTCATCATACTCCTGCTTGACCTTTGGGTCGCTCATCTCCTGCTCTTCTACATCCGTAAGAGATGTTTTATTCAGGTTTATGCATTCATAAAGGAATATCCTAAAATCCTGCAGCTCACTTCCTTCTCCGTTCAGATAATACCAGTTTTTATATGAATTGATGTGATCATCTGTAATATTTAAATTGTATGGTGTTTCCTCTCCTTCAACATATATTTCCATAGCAGCAACCCAGCCCGAATATGCGTCTGTCCCGCTTTTTTTATCATCAAGGGGTAGCGCGTTGAGCCGCGAAACGATTTCATTGATCAGTCCTTTATCTTCAATATCAAGCCGATCCAAATTCCCGCCGTTTTTGAGTGTTATCCTGCTTACGTTGTCATCAAAATGAAGCTTGGTTTCACTATACGTCCCCGGTATATCTTTCTTTTCCTTTTTGCTGCTTCCGCATCCGCATAAAGAGAGCAGGCAGATGCATATGACCAGCGCTAAAGTACCTGATTGAAAACCCGTTTTCATGATTTAATCCCCCCTTCAACTAATTCCCTATTAAAACTACACTTTCATGACTCCCCACAAGGAATATCGAACTCGAACTCCGTATAATAATTATCAACAATACCCGTGATCACACCCTCTTTGGTAGGAGCTATTGTCACTCTGCATCTGTAATGACCTTTGGGATATTCAACACCAAAATAACTGCTGGTTATTTCTACGCCCTCTTTGGTAATAGGAATATACTTATCCTCCGTGATCACTGTATCGTATTGTTCCTTGATGTGCATTCCCGTTCCTTCCCAGACACCATTATTCAAGACTTCGAACGTGGCACGTTCTCTTGCAGTTATTTCCGTCCATCTGGGGATCAGGTCAAAGTCCCTAACCAAAGCTATCCTGTAAATAACACAAGTCGAATCTGCCGAAATAAAGTCCACATCAACATATTCGGAAAGGTCTATCAGGTTTTCATCGTCATCTCTTTTTACATAATCGGGATTTACATAGTTGATGTCAAAGCCCCATTTCTCTTCCTGTGCCTCCTCCGCAACTGTCTCGTGGTTATTGTTTGACCCGCGTTCTTTGTCTTTTTTTCCGCATGCGCACAGCACCAGGCATGTACATATGCACAAGCATATCAGATTTATTATCAGTCGTTTCATGTAACCGCCCCCTTCCGTGTTTCTGCTTCAATTATGCAACAGTTAATGTCCTAATACAAGATAAATGAATCTACCTACAATTTGCCTTTCACTTCTTACACGTAAAAAAACGCAAAAACACTCACTTTTTTTTAAAAATTTTTTAATCCACCGCAAAAAAAACGCCCGGAGGTAAATCCGAACGTTTTTAATCTCTGCTCCAAACTGCCGTTTGGCTATTTTTTCAGTTTTATGTGTGCCAGCGAATCCAGGATATTGTTTTCGTAGATTAACGACAGTACCGGGTCTTTTTCAATCATTGCGATCCATTCTTTGCAGATGCCCGCCTCCGGGAACACGGAAATGATTTCCATGAAAAGCATAATGCCCACAAAGGCAAATGCTGCAGCACACAGCGCACCACCGACTTCATTTATAAACTTGATCGGCGGAATGGCGGTGAGAACACTGATGGAAAGCATCAGCACAATCAATATCACCTGCACCACCACAAAGGTTATGACAAAGCAGACAAGCCTTGCTGTGAGCCCCGGGCTGAAAAGTTTGTTGTACAAATATGTGAGATAGCATGCATTAATTACCGAAACAAAAAATGACAATACTCTCGGCAGTACACTGGCCAGCCCAATGTAAAGACCTCCGATGGTCATTAACACAAAAAACGCATAGATTATTATTGACAGATAGCTCATGTTTTATTGTTCCTTCTTACCGGTTTCCGTAAGCTCAATAACGCTAAAACGGTTTTCACCCGCAATAAGATATCTTGTATTCTTTTTCTCCGTAAATACCGCCAGTATATCGGTATCCAGGGTAAGAGTTGCTTTGTCCTTGCCGTTGATTCTGGTTATATAGATACTTGTGTCACTGTAGAAAATCAGCTCGTTATTCAGAATCTGCAGATGCTGATAGGTCTCGGCAAGAGGCTTCGCATCCTTCTTAACACCCTTGTAATTATAGACCGTTACAGAATACTCGCCGGCATCATTTTCGGTAACCAGCGCAAAATACTCCTTACCGACTGCAGCCTGCATAATGGTTTCCTTTATCTCAACGGAAGCGATATCCTCCTCGGTCAGTTCCATGTCATAAAGGTCGAATCCTCTGTCAGAGAAGGCAACTACAACATCACCTTTAAACTCAAGGTCGGCCACCAGTCTGTCCGAATAGGTTTTGGTTCCCACAAGGCGGTCCACATAGTTGCTTCCAAGCTCACCAAAGTTATAGAACGTCACGCGGTTGGTAAGCTTGTTTTCTTCATATACGGCATAACTTGTTACAAGTCTGCTGCCGTCCTCCGACATTTCCATGGCTACCGGAATGCCGTCGGCATCTGCCGTAGTCATCATGTCGATTACTTTGTTGCCGTCAATTTTGTATACGGTTATGTAGTCCTTTGTGCCATCATCCATCCATACGGCGGTTATGCCTTCATCGGCTACCGAAACACGCCTGATCTGGAATTCGGTTTTGATATTGTGAACATCGCCGGATGCATCCAGTATGTAAAGGTTCTGGGAGTTCAGATCCGCCACAGCGGCGTAACCGTTGCAGATATCCGCAATAGGATTGCTCATCTCGTAGGATACGTTCCAAATTTCCTTGGCTTCGCTGTCAAATCCCGAAACGCCGTCGTTGGTATAGCGTATCATCATGTTGTCGCTCACCATAAAACCCGCATTGGCATTGGCCGCAGCCGAAACCTCACTGACGGTTTTGTAATCGTTGTAGGTCTTATTCTTGCCAAGCAGATAATTAAGGAGCAAAAACACACCGACTCCAAGCAGGGCCAGTATAACTGCCGCAACTATGATTTTTTTCAAAATGCCGTTTCTCATGGCCCTCCTTTTCGCCCCCGGTTTTCAAATTCTACAGTACTACTCTTCCCTCAAGCGCCCTAAGCAGAGTCACCTCGTCGGTATACTCCAGATCTCCGCCTACCGGTACTCCGCTTGCAATCCTGCTGACTTTGATGCCGGTGGGTTTTACAAGCTTTGAAATGTACATGGCGGTTGCTTCGCCTTCAAGACTTGAGTTGGTTGCAATAATAAGTTCCTCCACATCTCCCTCAAGACGCTTGATCAGTTCCTTGAGTTTGATATCTGCCGGGCCGATGCCGAGCATGGGAGAAATCGCGCCGTGAAGCACGTGGTAAACACCTTCGTATCTTCCGGTCTTTTCATAGGCTGCAAGATCCCTGGGATTCTCCACAACCATTATCTGTCCGTGGTTTCGCTTGCTGTTTCCGCAAATAGGACACACCTCGGAATCCGTAAGATTAAAGCACACAGAACAAAGACGAACCCTTTCCCGGGCGTCGCTTATGGTATCCGTAAGATGCTTTACCTGCTCCTTCGGCATGTTGATAATGTGGTAGGCAAGTCTTGCTGCCGACTTATGTCCCACGCCGGGCAGATGCGACAGCTCCTCCACCAGTTTTTGAATATAATCACTGTTATAGTTCATGTTACGTACCATGCCGCAGGCGCGGTGCTGTTTAGCCGACGTGCTGCAGCGTCAATAGTAGGATTTCGTCCTTAGAAAGGAAGTCCCGAAAGACCGCCTGTAAGAGCGCTCATTGCCTCGTTCTGCTCTGTATCCATAGCAGTAAATGCCTCGTTTACAGCAGCTGTGATAAGGTCTTCAAGTGTTTCGATATCGTCCGGATCTACTACTTCCGGAGCAATTTCAATGGAAGTAACCTTCTTTTCACCTGATACGGAAACCTTTACAACACCGCCGCCTGCAGTGGCTGTCCAGGTTTTATTCTTTAATTCTTCCTGCTTTTCCTCAAGCTGTCTCTGCATTCTCTGTGCCTGCTTCATGAGATTGTTCATGTTGCCGGGCATCTGTCCGAATCCGCCTCTTTTTGCCATTTTTCTCTCCGTTCCGAAGCATAAGCTTCTTAAATTTCTTTATTTATTGTTACGCCTGAATCCTTTAAAAGACTCTCGACAAACTTAAAGGCGTCGACAGTCTTTGTCGTATCCTTCTTATCGTCTTCCAGCGTGAATACAATGTCTATGCTTTTGTGAACCTTGCGCTCAATGTGTTTTGCAAGATCCTCTGCTCTGTCCTTCATACGGTCGTAGTCGATTTCAAATCTTTTTTCGTAGAAGAGCACCAGTTTGCCGTCCTCGGATACCTTGGGTTCGGCAACCTGAAGGGAAGATATGACGGAGGTGGGTGCATCTGCCGTCAGTCTTTCCCAGTTATCCATGATTTCTTTTATGTCAGCTGCTTTTGCAGGCTCCAAAACCGGCATGAAGTCGTCTTCCTCGTCGGGCACGGGAGCAGCATCGGCTACCGGTGCGGCAACTCCGTTCTTCTTAAGCGCTGCCACTTCATCCTCAAGGCGGCGGACTCTGTCGGCATATGCCTCTCTTGTTTCCTCGGTCTGAGGACGGCAGATGCGAATGAGCCCCGTCTCAATAACTATTCTCTTTTGTGATGAAAAGCTTGCCTTATTGCTTAATTCGCAAAGCAGTTCTATGTAGCGTATCACCTCTTCTTCGGTGAAGATTCCGGCTTCGAACTCCATCTCTTCCCGCTGTTCACTTGTCATATCAAGAAGCCCCTTAATGTGCTTTCCTGTTATGGTAAGAAGAAGATTTCTTAAGTACCAGGTAAAATCTATAATGTAACGCTGAAGGTCACGTCCCAGTACTACAGCTTCGTCGATGCAGCGCATGCATCCGCCAACGTCGCCCTTTTGGATGTTACGGAGCAGTACCGTAAAGCTTTTCATGTCAGAGGTTCCGAACACTTCAAGCACCTTGTCATAGGTCATTTCGGAGCCGGAACAAAAGGCAACGCAGCGTTCCAGAAGAGAAAGGGAATCTCTCATGGAGCCGTCGCCAAGTCGGGCGATATAGGCCAGGGCATCTGCCTCGGCGGGAATGTTTTCTTTTTTACAGATTTCCGACAGTCTGTCCACTATGGTATTAAGCGGGATTCTTCTGAAATCGAAACGCTGGCACCTGGACAAAATGGTCTGTTTTACTTTATAGACATCGGTGGTGGCAAATATGAAAACCGCATACTCCGGCGGCTCTTCTATGGTTTTAAGCAGCGCATTCTGAGCGTCCTGAGAAAGGACGTGGGACTCATCGATAATGTAGACCTTGTACTTACCCTGAGCCGGCGGATACTTAATCTCTTCGACTATCTGTCTTGCATGATCTACGCCGCTGTGACTTGCCGCGTCTATTTCGGCAACGTTCATGGACGTGCCTTCCGAAATGCTTTTGCACATTGC
>CACYBJ010000031.1 GCA_902772565.1 uncultured Lachnospiraceae bacterium
AAAAATCGTCTTCGACGATGTCCGGCGCTATGTCTAACATTTCCTTCGGAAATATTAGACGTTATTCCGCCGCCTCATGTATTTTGCAGCCCTTAAGCATCAGCACATCGATGGTGAAACTGCTGTCGGCGGTTCCGCCGTGAATCATGGATTCGACGCTTTCTTCTTTATCCAGAAGTATGGCTGTATGGGTGTGCGGGCAGTTAGGACCTGCCAGCTGGCCGGAATCATCGCACAGGGTGACTTCCCTGCAGCAGGTGCAAGGTGTGGCCGGAAGGGTTCCGGGGGCGAAGTACTCGCTCACGATAAGGTTGCCCATTTCATTTTTGTTGCAGAGTCCGTTTACTGCCGGGCATCCGCACTTTTTGCATACTTCGGCCACTTCTATGCTTTCCGGACGGTCGAATCCGCCGATGGTCAGTTCCTTCTTTTCGTGGATAAGGCTCATTACCTTTCCGTAGAGGGATTTGAAATCTTCTTCGTTCATTCCCGGGTAGTTTACATCAAAGCCTGACCAGATTCCGCCTGCATAGTAAGGCGTATAGCCTGCAAACCAAAGGTCTCCGGTGGTATCTGTGATTCCGTCTTTTCCCGCAAGAGAAATTCCCGTAAGGCTTAGTGCACAATCCTGCGCGGTTCCTTTAGAAACCACGTCCGTTAAGGCATCTGTTATCAGAGCCGCTGTTTCGGTAGTGCAGACTCTTACGGAGTTTTCCGAATTATCCAAAAGAAGTTTTCCGTCCTTGGTATAGACAGAAGTGTAAAGCTTGGGGGCGTTGTATATTCCGCCGTTTCCGAGGGTGGCATATGCCGATGTCAGCTCAACTATGGATACGCCGCCGGAAAGGTTTCCGAGGGCAGTCTGTACGGTTCTGTCGGAGGCGCTGTCAAAATGTGAAAAACCGAGCTTTGAAAGATAGGCATTGGCAGTGTTGGGGCCGATCATCTCATAACAGCGGACCGCAGGGATATCCACGGACTTGCAGATGGCTGTACGTATGGATGTAAGACCGCCGTAACTGTCGCCGTATCTGTTGTAAACCACGTGTTCGCCGGCATCATCATCGTAAACGGAGATGGTGTCGTCGTTGTAAGAGAAGTAGGAGTCGTCAAATACTGAGGCAAGAGTGCAGCCTTCGGCATCAAGGGCCGGAAGATAGCAGGCAAGAACGCTCATTGCCGATCCCGGTGAACGGAACAGAGAAGTGGCACGGTTAAGATCCGTATTGTTTTCTTCCTTTCCGCGGCCGCCGTAAAGGGCGAGAATGCTTCCTGTGGCAGGATCGGTAATAACCATAGCCACCTGAGGTTCGCAAAGTATTGTGTGATTGGTTTCGGTGTAGGTTGCAGAGCCGTTTACAAGGAGCATGGCGTCCGTAAAAGAAGCGATTTTAGCCTCAAGATCGGCTTTATCTATGGTCATGGTGCTGATGCCCACCCTGCTGGCATCCTTGTGGTAGTAGATATTGTTCATATCCACGTAGTTAAGGAGCCGGTAGTAGTCCACCAGGTCGGAAGTATCATAGAATACATAGCCGTCATCGGTCAGTATGGAAAGTCCCCAGTCCGGAGAGAGTTCATAGTAGGATCCTTCACCCACCGCCGGGAAATTGCTTTCGTCTGAAAGGGTGGTATCCAGAATGTCCTGAATATCCTTATCCTGAGTTGAGTAGATGTTAAGACCGCCGGAGTAAATAAGGGTAGTTGCCTCGTAGGAGGAGTATCCCATGTTCATCAGATCTTCCTTTACTTCAGCAAGAAGGGCTTCGGTGAAGTAGGAATCTTTGCCGGCGTTTTCCGTGCCGTGAGTCTGTCTGGCTACTCTAAGGTACAGATCGTCCGTGTCATTTATGGCTTCCACGTACTGCTCCTGAGTAATGGAGCCCACTGCCAGCATTTTGTTTAATGCCGTAAGGCGTCTCTTTTTGTTTTTTTCGGGATTGTCTTTAGGGTCGTATTCCCCGGGGGCATCTGCCGTTCCCGCAAGAGAAGCGGCTTCCGATATGGTAAGGTCCGCGACTTCCTTGCCGAAGTAGTACAGAGAGGCGTTCTGAACGCCGAAAATGCCGTTGCCGAGGGTAAGAGAGTTGAGATAGTACTCCAGAATCTCTTCTTTTGAGGAGGATGATTCCAACTGAAGTACTACATATCGTTTCTGAACGTTCTTAACAAAACGGCCGATTACGCTGCCCTTCTGGGAATTGGTGAAATAATGGTTTTCCACAAGGCGTTCGGTGATGGTGCGGGTGTTTTTGCCGGCAGAAAGGTCAACGCCGTTGTGTTTAAAGAAGTTTTCGTCTTCCAATGCCAGGAAGGCGTCTACAAGATATTTGGAAACGTTGTCGATGGTAACATATTTGATGTCTTCCGAAGCCGAAAGAGTGGCAGCGACGCTTCCGTCCCCGTAATAAACAGTGGTTGCCGAAGATTCCGGTGTCTTAATGGCAGATGAAATCGTAGGCGCCGAGTCGGTGATGCCCTTAATAAGACCTGCTACGGCAACTGCCAGAAGAACAATAAGAGCTATGAGTATGGCGGCGGATATTTTAATGAGCCATACCTTAAGTGCCCCGTAGACAGAGTATCCCGAGGCATTTATCTCTTGCTGTTTTTGTTTAAGGGCTTCTTTTCCGTAATTCAAAGCATGTTCCTTTCGGGAAGAGGGCCGGCATATGCCGCCTATAATTCCTCATATCCCAGTTCGGTTATCTCAATCTGACCCTGTGTCATGTCCGTAAGGCTCCGGGTCAGCTCTTCCTTTCTTTCGGGAAGACAGTACATATTAAAACTTACTTTATCACTGTAGTTTAAGTTTCGGATGGCTACGGGACCAAAGGAGCCTTCGGCTATGTCGCCGTTTTCTCCGCCCAGTCTTGAAATACGTGTGTATTCCTGATAGCCGGTGGTTATTCCCAGTTTTGCCATGGTAACAAGTTCGTAGGTTTCCGCAAGCTCAAGGGCTGCGTTTACGGCTCCTTTGTAGGCTCTTGTCAGGCCTCCGGTACCAAGGAGCACTCCGCCGAAGTAGCGGGTGACCACAACGCAGACATCGGAAAGTCCGGCACCGCTAAGCGCGTCCAGCATGGGGCGTCCTGCTGTGTGGGAGGGCTCGCCGTCGTCGGATGAGCGGGTGTTTTCCTTGGTTATGTAAGCATAGCAGTTGTGCCTTGCGTCGAAATGCTTTTTCTTTATGCTCTGTATAAAGCTTAAGGCCTCTTCTTCACCGGATACCGGAGTAAGATATGCGATGAATCGGGACTTTTTTTCGACTATCTGGGCAGTGACTGCGCTTCTTATGTGTCTGCTGGCCTCCATCGGTCTCCTTATCTTGACAAAACGGTGTTATTAAAGTACGATACTTTTGGTTGAAAACCCTTGTTTTATAGGGGAATCGGCAGGGGTGTAACCCACTCCGAAGGTTGTATCAACCGGTACAATTATATTTGAATATAACACAAATGCACATATTATAAAAGAATGGATTTATTCGATTACGCAAGGGAAAAAGCGGGTGAGAAGGAATCTCCCCTGGCATCCAGGATGCGTCCCAAAAGAATAGAAGAAGTGGTGGGACAGCAACACATACTCGGTGAAGGCAAGCTCCTGACAAGAGCCATCAAAGCGGACAAACTGAGTTCTGTTATTTTCTATGGTCCCCCGGGTACGGGAAAAACAACGCTGGCGTCGGTAATAGCAGAGACTACCAGCGCTGATTTTGTGCGTATAAATGCCACTACCTCCGGAAAAAAAGAAATGGAAGAAGTGGTGGAGCAGGCCAAAAGAAACCGTGCCATGTACGGTAACCGCACCATACTCTTTGTAGACGAGATCCATCGTTTCAATAAGGCCCAGCAGGACTTTCTGCTTCCCTTTGTGGAAGACGGAACCGTGGTACTTATAGGGGCCACAACGGAGAATCCGTATTTTGAGGTAAACGGGGCTTTGGTTTCCCGTTCCATAATATTTGAACTTAAACCCCTTACCAAAGAGGACATCAAAACTCTGATA
>CACYBJ010000032.1 GCA_902772565.1 uncultured Lachnospiraceae bacterium
AGAAATGTATGAAAAATAGAGTGATTGCAATAGTGCTTTCTTTATTGATGATTATTCCGGATTGAGTTTAGTAAAGGTTAAGGCCGGGGAAGTCGATGATAATATGAGTTTCCTCCCAGTAGCATTACCGCGTTACCTTGACGGAGAAGTCCAATGATTATAAAATCAATGTAACATAGACTATATAAAGCATGTGGATGAAGTGTTAACGTTACTCCGTGTCATGACCGGCGACGACAGATATGAGCAGATGATAAACGAAGAGAAAGGAGCGAAACCGAAGAATATGTGTGAAGTACTTGATTATCGTGAGAATAAAGGAAGGGCTGAAGGCCGAAGAGAAGGTATAAGAGAAGGCCGATCCGAAGGCATAACCGAAGAAAAACGCAGAGTAGCGCTTCAGCTTAAGAAACGTGGATTCGATGATGAGATTATCCGCGAAATTCTGGAATCGGATGATGATGAACTCCGGCAATTGCTTTCAACTGAGGGTTAGGACTGCATAGCCTGAATACAAAAAAGAATGCATAAGTTTATATGATCAAAATGATGAAGTCCCGCGACGATTGTCGTGGGACTTTTTTTAGTTGCCTCTGTGAGTCGCCAAAAGCCCCAAAATCGAATTGACGTGAAAAAGGTTGTAACAGTTGTTGTAACAGTTGTTTTCGATGCACCCAATATGGTACAATCAAATTGATATCTATTTATTGGGAGGACTTGCCATGGAACCTAAACATCTCGCATTACTTCGCATTTTACAGATTCTTCAAAAATACAGTGATTCCAATCATCTGCTTACGCAGGAAGATATTCAAAGTCACCTTATTAATGAGTACGGAATAGACATGGAAAGAAAGGCTGTCAGCCGTAATCTGTCTCTTTTAAGAGAAGCCGGTTACGAAATAAAATCCGGCCGCAGCGGAAGTTTCATCGACTCACGTGATTTTACGGAGGGTGAACTCAGGATTCTTATTGACGGTGTGCTTGCCAGTAAACATATAGCTGCCAATTATTCAAAAGATTTGATTGATAAACTTTGCGCTCAGTCCAGTATATATTTTCGCTCTCACGTAAAACACATTCATTCCATCAGTCAGTGGGACAAGACAGAAAATAAGGACCTGTTCAATAACATAGAACTGGTAGATGACGCCATAGAACGCAATAAACAGATTATTTTTGAATATAACATGTACGGCGCGGACAAAAAGCTTCACAAAACCCGTATTCATCAGGCCAGCCCCTATCAGCTCATTCTTCATAATCAGAGGTATTATCTAATGGCTCGGAACGAGCATTGGAAGAACATGGCTTACTACAGGCTTGACCGAATAAAAAATATGAAAGTGTCTGAAGAGACACTGATTCCTATCACCGAAGTAGAAGGGTACAGAAACGGAATTAATTATAAAGAAATCTCCAACGCACTGCCTTATATGTATACCGATAAACCGGTAACTGTGGAGTTTATAGCCGAGGATTATATTATCGATCAAATCATTGACTGGTTTGGAAAAGATATCCGCATTGTCAGTCACGGAGAAAAGCAGGTAAAGGTATCCCTAAATGCGAGCCCTATGGCCATGAAGCACTGGGCCTTGCAGTATCTGGATCATATAGAGGTAGTGCATCCCGCGTCACTTAGGCAGCAAATAAAGGAATCTCTTGAAAACGGACTTAACAAGTATAAATAAATGACATAGAACCGCAGAATTGGGATCGTGAATTTCACGATCCCTTTTTTGCCCCCGATTTTCAATCGGGGGAGCCGTCGGAAAACGTCATGATTCCGAAGGAATCGTGACAGAGTTTTGAAGAAACTCGTAACACGTCATGATTCCGAAGGAATTGTGACAGAGTTTCGAAGAAACTCGTAAACCGTCATGATTCCGAAGGAATCGTGACAGAGTTTCGAAGAAACTCGTCTTTGAGACATCAAAGAAATCCAGAAGGGATTTCTTCTTTTTATATGGGCGGTTTTTGGTACATTCAACCTGTTAACCTGTAGATGTAAATTGAAGCCGGTTGTTTGTTGCGGAGGTATTGTTATGATGTTTTTTAAACTGATTGCGGAAATCGTTGATAAAAAGTGGTGTAAAGAATACAGAGAAAATCGAGATTTGAAGCATGAACGAAGACGTATGATTTCATCTCTCGGAGAAGAGTTTAATTCAAGGAACCGAGGATGCGGGATTACTATATTTGTATCTGAAATAAACTGTGACGAGATTACATGCGGAATTATTACCTCGGGGTCTGAAGTATCGGAAAGAATAATAAAGAGTTTCTTTAAACATATAATGATTGAATTCAACAGAATGCGTTACGAAGAGGTTACGATTGATCGGTTTAAGTCTATCTGCCGTCGTGCAGAGAGTGGAGAATTCATAACTGATGAAGAAGAAATCTTTGACATGTATGGAATTGGCTTCCTTTTCAGATACTGTAGCGTCAGTTTCGGAGAAAATCTTATTGTACCGGGAATTTCCAAAAATAAACTGATTGACACAGCGGAGTCATTGATTGCCGAGGATACATTAGGTCCCGAAATTGAAAGGATCTACGCTGGCAGCAGGAATTTATCCTCTTATGGGCATCCGGTTCATTATTTTATTGAAACCGATAACCTGGGTACTCGTAAACAATTATATTATTCGCTCCTTACCGCACTTTACGATAATAACCGTATTAAAAGCCGAAGGTATTGTTATGTCGATTGCGAAGCGGGACAGCATTCATTTTCTGAGTATGACTATGAAAATTTTTATAAAACTTGCATCGGCGGTACTGTTATCGTAAGATTTGATGCTGATGCGGAAACCGATGAGGGTGAGTTTGCGAGTGCAATGAGGGAAAAGATTCGATTGCTGTGCGAGATGTTGAAAAAGTATCGGAATCAGGTGCTTACGGTTTTTTGCCTCCCAAGGACATGTGAAAGGATTAAAAAGATTTACAGAGAATACCTGGGCAGTATTGGTATGGTGGAAATAAAAGAGAATCTTGCAGATACTGACAGAGCAAAGGAGTATTTGAATCGTTTATGTTCCGAAAATCACATCCGAAAGGATAAAAAGCTGTATGAAAAACTTGAAGATGAAAAAAAGTATCTTCCGGACGACTTGTATTCTATATTCGGAGAGTGGTACAACACGAAACTCCGAACTTCCGTATTCCCGCAGTATAGCAGTATTCAGGTGAGCAGTGAAAAGGCAATAAAGGAAAAGGCTGTCGGAACTGCCTATGAAAGCCTTAATGAAATGATCGGACTAAGCGAAGCCAAGGACGTGATCAACAAAGCGTTAAACTATTATAAGATTCAGCAGATTTACAGGGACAAAGGAATGAAGCAGGACAGACCGGCTATGCACATGGTGTTCACGGGAAATCCAGGAACGGCAAAGACCACTGTAGCAAGGCTTTTTGCAAGGATAATGAAGGAAAACGGCCTGCTTTCCAAAGGACATTTGGTGGAAGTCGGCAGGAACGATCTTGTTGGCATGTTTGTCGGTTGGACTGCTCCAACAGTCAAAAGGAAATTCAATGAAGCAAAGGGCGGCGTCTTATTCATTGATGAGGCCTATTCTTTAGTTGATGACCGTGACGGTATGTATGGCGACGAAGCCATTAACACCATAGTTCAGGAAATGGAAAACATGCGTGATGATCTTGTGGTCATCTTTGCCGGTTATCCAAAGGAAATGCAGAAGTTTTTGAATAAGAATCCCGGACTTCGCTCACGTATTGCATTTCATGTTCCTTTTTCGGATTATAACGCGGATGAACTTTGCAGCATTGCGAAACTGATCGGTAAGTCTAAAGGGGTGACATTCACCGACGGGGCGTATTCTAAAATGCATTCGGTTTTTGAATCTGTAAGCGGGCAGCCGGATTTCGGTAACGGCCGCTATGTGCGTAATCTTATCGAACTATCGAAAATGAACCAGGCCGGAAGGATAGCAACTATGAAACCGGAAAATGTAACGGAAAGCATTCTTACGACTGTTGAGGCTGATGACATAGCTTTTCCGAAATGTATGACCGAGCCTAAAACACGTAAAATAGGTTTTAATTAACCTCTGTCCCCTGCAAATTGCAGGGGACATTTTTCTTCCCCTTTATTTTTTTGCCTTCCCGTGTTAATATGCATATGTTTAATACTTATTTACCGAAATCAAGAGGAGACCGTAATGGATCTGAAACAGATTTACAGAGAGGTTGTCAACGAGCACAACCTTTATCCTGCGCATAAGCATGACATAGAAAATCCTACAATGACTCTTCAGGGCGTTAATCCCACCTGCGGCGATGACATTTATCTCCAGGTTCGCATAAATGATGAGGGTGTTGTTGAAGAGGCCGGTTTCAACGGCGAAGGATGTGCAGTGTCGCAGGCATCTACCGACATCATGATAGATCAGATGATTGGCAAGACTAGGGAAGAGGCTCTTAAACTCGTTGAAAATTTCATGGATATGATTCACGGCGATGCCGATGAGGAAACCATTGAAGAACTGGATGAAGCAGCGGCGCTTCAGGATGTTGCGCATATGCCGGCAAGAGCCAAGTGTGCAACCCTTGCATGGCACACTTTTGAAAAAATGATGGCAGGAGAAATCGAAGATTGAAAGACGATAATAACATAAATACACAGCAGAACACTCCGGACCCCAAGCCTCTTACAGGCTTTAGATGGTTCTGGAAGAAGTATCTCAGGAGATATCTGATTTGGATCACCCTGATCCTCGGAATGCTTTTCCTTATGTATGTCGGAGCCTACGGCGGATATAAAACCATCCCCGCCGACAGAAAAAAAGAAATGTATACCAGCATGGGAATCATTGTGGGTCTGTGGATTCTGGCAGATGTATCCCGCGCCATTATCATAAAGAAAATGAAATTCGACAATAACAAGAAAATTGATAATGAAAACTCCAACGTAAAGCACGTAAGGATTACGGCAGATGATATTTCGAAGAAAAAATAAGTTCGGTAAAGTGTCCTATGATGCGACTGCCGAAACACCCATTATAAAATGCAACACCTGCAACCGTGATATGGTTGCAGGCTTTAAAGACAAAAAGACCGGGGCCTTTAGGGAAGTGGCAAGCGTATACTCCGACGAGGAGATTGCTGCATTTGCCGCGGCTTGCGGAGTGGAATCGGTAGCCAAGAAATACTAACCAAATAATGATTATGAGCACGGAATGTTTAATACATTCCGTGTTTTATTCTGTATTGTTTCGGAGTGATTCCGTATCTTTTTTTGAAGCACCTTATCAGGTGGCTGCAGTCCGAAAAACCGGTTTCGTTTGAAATGTAATTCAAATCATAGTCCGTAAACAAAAGCAGGTTTTCCGACTTGCTTAAGCGTACCATTTCAATGTACTGCTTACAGCTCTGGCCGAATTTCTGCTTGAACTGCATGGCAAAATGTGAGTAACTCATGTTGGCGGTTTTTGCCAGTTCCGCAATGTTTATGTTTTCCTGAGAATGCTTATCGATATAAAAAAGTATTTCCTGGAAAGTATCGTCCGGATCCAGAAGTGCATCCTGATTAAGAGGGATGCCGCAGTTGTTCCAGTAGCGGAGTATTCTCAGTATCAGACAGGAGATGCTTGAATAAATATAGGTTATGTAACCGAAGTGTTTTTCCTTCATTTCGTACATGAGTGTCACGAAGAATACGTCAAAAGACGGCATGCCCAGAGTTTTTCCCACAAAAACAACGGGAGCGTCATCAAGCTTCGACACATAATTAAAAACCGCCGTAAGATCCGGCATATAATTGTCCAGATACTGAATGCGCCTTGCATTAAACTTAAGGCAGGCATACTTGAAAGGCTCGGCAGATTCCTGATATATTGAATGCATACACCTGGGAGGCACAAGGAGCATATCCCCCTCCGAAAGCCGGTACTCTTTGTTGTTAACCATCATGGTTATGTGCCCCTTCATCACATGTATCAGTTCCACAAAGAAATGCCAGTGGGAACCTACGGGCAGAGTAAGAACTTCGTTGTCGCAGTAAAACACTTCCACGGGAGTGTTTAAAACGTCACTGTATTCAAATAAATCCATATTTACCTCGTCAAAATATTCTATTTAATCCGGACAGATTCGCACCGCCGCAACAATCGGTTGCGCGTCTGAGTCTCAAAAGAATTTCGTATATGTGCCGTATTTTACGCAAATAATAGATTTGTTCTATTTTTCTGTTTACTGATTATATCATAAAAAATCCTCAGGTGTTACATTTCCAATCGATAAAGTATGTAAATTAAAGTTTTTTCTTTTAAACCTCCGGATGATGTTGCAGGTGCGTCATCGGGGCGGGAAGTACGCCTGCGGTTTACATGACATGAATGATCTGAAACTCAAAAAATTTCCAAAAGGAAAGCTTGCATGGCTTTGGGAAAATATGCATGGAGTTCGCGGTATCTATATTATCGCAATGCTTGGAACCGTGCTCTATAACGTCATGCAGTTAACCGTTCCTTTCTTTTCCGGAAAGATCATAGACAGGTTCTTGAGCGGAAAGAATGCCGCAGCCAATCTTCAGAATCACCGTGACGAGTTTTATATGCTTTTGGGATTGATGATAGGTCTTACGGTACTCAGAACCATCGTTGTTTACCTTGACTGCATGGCCTATGAACACGTTTCCCAGAAAGTGCTTTTCAGAGTAAGAACCTTTCTTTTTGACAAACTTGAAAGACAGGACATGACCTTTTACAGCACCTATCGTACCGGTGACCTTATGACCAGAGTTACCGGCGATTTGGATGCGGTGCGCCACATGACTGCCTGGGTTGTGAGAGTGCTTATCGAATCCTTCTCGCTCTACCTTTCGGCAGCGGTTTATTTCCTGCTTATCGATGTGAAGATGGCTCTTTCCATTCTGGTTATTTCGCCTTTCGTATTCCTGATCGTGGTGGCTTTCAGAGCAAAGGTTGCACCCTGGCATCGTGCCCTTCGTGAAAAACTTGCGGGACTTAACACCATTGCCCAGGAAAACATTTCCGGCAACAGAGTGGTGAAGGCATTTGCCAGAGAAGATTACGAAATAGAAAAGTTCGACAAGGCCAACAGTGATTACCGTGAAGCCAATAAAAAGACTGCCATGGTATGGATTAAGTTCTTCCCTTACATTGAAGGCATCGCCCGCCTTATGCCTGTGGTTATGCTTGGCGTCGGCGGCATGTTCCTTATTAAGGGTGAACTTTCCATGGGCGAATATGTGGCATTCTCCGGACTTATCTGGGCTATTTCAAACCCAATGGGCATGATGGGTAACATCATGAACGAATTTCAGCGTTTCTCGGCAGCATCCGACAAGGTTATGGAAATCTATTATTCCGAGCCGGGAATCAAGGATTCGGCAGATGCCGTAGCCCATCCGGAACGTTTCAAAGGCAAGATTGAATTTAGGAACGTATCCTTCAAATACGAGGACGGCAACATCCCTGTAATAAACGACGTATCCTTTACCGCCGAGCCCGGACAGACCATTGCGATCATGGGTGAGACAGGCTGCGGAAAGACTACCCTCATAAGCCTTATTCCAAGATTCTTTGAGGCTACTTCCGGAGATGTGTTTATTGACGGAGAGAATGTTAAGAATTACAAACTTAAGGATCTGCGAAGCAACATAGGTCTTGCAACCCAGGACGTGCTTCTTTATTCCGAAACCATAGAGGGCAACATTGCTTATGGCGATGATACTCTTAAACACAGGCAGGTCGTAAGATTTGCAAAATATTCGGCTGCGGATGATTTTATTTCGAAAATGCCCGAAGGTTATGAAACCGTAGTAGGAGAGCGTGGCGTCGGTCTTTCCGGCGGACAGAAGCAGAGAATTTCTCTTGCCCGCGCCTTGGCTGTTCGTCCGTCTATTCTGATACTGGACGATACTACATCTGCCGTGGATCTCGAAACGGAAAAGCAGATTCAGAAAGCCCTCGGCAACCTGGATTTTGAAACCACGAAAATAATAATCGCACAGAGAGTATCCACGTCCAAAAACGCCGATAAAATTCTTATTATCAAGGACGGACGTATTGCGGAAGAAGGTTCCCACGATGAACTCATTGCAAAGGGCGGATACTACAGCGAACTGGTTAAGTTGCAGTTGGGATCGGTCTCATAACAGTCTGATTTTTGACTTGATTCGTTTTACGAAGTGACAGTTTGAAAGCTTTCTTTCAAACCCCGGGGTGATGCTGCAGGCGCATCATCAAACGGAAAGCAGGCCTGCGGCATGGTACAGATAATGGCAAGAAATACCTACAAACAGGACGAAGAACTGGTCGAGGCTTTTAATATAAAGCACCTTCTTCGCGCCTCGGTGTATATCAAAAAATATCTAAAGGTAATGATCATCGCCCTTTTCCTTTCCGGTCTTGGCGGTGCCTTCGGATACCTTGCGCCCATGATAGTAAAGCATGCGCTGGATGTGGCGGTCCCTGACAAGAATACAAAGCTTCTTATGATGCTTGTGGCATTGCTTGCGGGACTGTACATACTGAGTGTTATTTTCGTGGTAATACGAAGTACCGTAATGGTTAACGTGAGCCAGAATATTATTTACGATATCAGGCGCGATCTGTTTTCGCATCTGCAGGAACTGCCCTTTGATTATTACGACAACAGACCTCACGGAAAGATTCTTATCCGCGTGGTCAATTATGTAAATTCCGTTTCGGATATGCTTTCAAACGGACTCATAAACATTGTTCTCGAAGGCTTTAACCTGGTGTTTATCATAGTCTTTATGTTTATGGCAGATGTGCAGCTTGCCCTTGTGGTAATGTGCGGCGTGCCGGTGCTGGCAGTGTTTATGTTCTGGGTTAAGAATAAGCAGAGAAAGGCCTGGCAGGCGGTTTCCAACAAGAATTCAAATCTTAACGCCTACCTTCAGGAGAATATAGTTGGCGCGAAGATTACCCAGATATTTGCAAGGGAAGATGAGAACGCGGAAATCTTCGAAGAACTTTCCGATGACTGCAGAACCACCTGGTTTACAGCCGTTAAGTATTCAAACCTTGTGTGGCCGGGAATCGATACCATTTCGGTTTTCGTTCGCGCGGCAATCTTTCTTTTCGGTCTGATTCTTTTCGGCCAGGGCGCCAAATCTCTGGGTACCATAGTTGCGGTTTCAAGTTACGCCGCATACTTCTGGCAGCCCATTATGAACCTTGGAAACATTTTCAACAACTTTATTAACAACATTGCCTATCTTGAGAGAATCTTTGAGACCATAGACGAGCCGGTTTCCATCCGCGACAAAGAAGGTGCATCCGAACTCGGTGAGATCAAGGGAGACGTTACTTTTGAAAACGTAACCTTCGGATACGAAGAAGACAAGACCGTACTCAGCAACGTAAGTTTTACGGTTAAAGCAGGAGAGAGTGTGGCTCTTGTAGGTCCCACAGGTGCCGGCAAGAGTACCATTGTAAACCTTATATCCAGATTCTATGATGTAAATTCCGGAAGGATTCTAATTGATGGTCAGGATATATCCGAGGTTACTCTTAAGTCCCTTCGGTCCCAGATGGGCATTATGATGCAGGACAGCTTCATTTTCTCGGGAACCATAGGTGACAATATCCGTTACAGTAAGCTTGACGCAAGCGAAAAGGAAATCTACCGGGCAGCCAAAACCGTGTGCGCCGATGATTTCATAAGGAAAATGAGCGACGGATACGATACCGCCGTAAAGGAGAGAGGCTCCACCCTCAGTGAAGGCGAAAAGCAGCTCATCAGCTTTGCAAGAACTGTGCTTTCGGATCCGCGAATTCTGATTCTTGATGAGGCTACTTCCAGCATAGACGTTCAGACAGAAAGAGCACTGCAAAAGGGTCTTGATGCCATGCTTAAAGGCAGGACATCCTTTATC
>CACYBJ010000033.1 GCA_902772565.1 uncultured Lachnospiraceae bacterium
GATAAAGTTACCATGAACTGTACTTCCGGTTCCTTTATTAGTCCATTTAGACTTGAAAGTATACGTGATACTTTTGAAAATGCATACTTTTCCCCGAAAGGTCTTGCACTTGATTTAAAAATCTTTTATCCAAATATTAAATTTGACAATGAAATCGATGCGTTTACCAAGTATTCCGATGAAATCTTCGCCAGGATTTCCATCAATAATCACATGGTTTTGTTTGTGTGTCATCATGCAAAACTGAGCACCGAAGACGACACTGTCATTATCGATCTTGAAAAAGACGCTTTGTCCGAAAAGGTCTCAAAAACACTTTCCGATGATATTAACAGAATACTAAAAGAATGGTTCGGCATTACTCTTAAAATCATGGTTATAATGCATGATATTGAGATTAAGGACGAAAGGGATGAGAATTACAACTTCCTTACGGATGCCGAGGGAGCAAGGCCTCAGCATAAGCCTGCCGATTTAAAGGTTGCAGTGGCAAAGACCCCCAAGAAAAAGTCTTCCGATAAATCAGATGATGATAAGAAGAACTACCGTAAGCCGAAACTCCCGGAGGATCCGGATATATTCTACGGCCGCAATGAAGTCGGCGATGAGTATCATATAAATGATATGGCCGACGGTATGTACAGTATTGTTCTTCGCGGCATGATCTCCTCTGTGGAAGAAAAGCCTATTAAAAACGACAGAACAATTCTTATATTTAACATTACTGATTTTACAGATACCATTTCCGCCAAAATTTTTGTTAAGAACGATCAGCTGGACAAGTATAAGGGCGAAATTAAACCCGGCAAATTCATTAAGCTTTGCGGTGACTGCGCCTATGACACTTTTTCCAGGGAAATATCCATCAGTAACATTAAATACATCAAAAGGATTAAAGATTTCAGAACCGGAAGAGTTGATAAGTCAGAGGTCAAGAGAGTAGAACTGCATGCTCATACCCAGATGAGCGATCTGGATGCCGTAACACATGTTGAAGAATATGTAAGAAGAGCCTTTGACTGGGGACACCCGGCCGTTGCCATTACGGATCACGGTGTTGTACAGGCTTTCCCGGATGCATTTCATTATATTCGTGACCTGAATTTCAAGGATGACCCCGAAAAGCAGGAAAGACTTAAGAAGTTTAAACTGATTTACGGTTGCGAGGGTTATCTTGTAAACGATGATGACCTTGTGGATGAAAACGGAAATCCTTACGATTCCCCGGAAGTCTATACCGAAAAAGTTAAAAAAGCCGGCTATTACCATATTATTCTTATAGCAAAGAATGATCTTGGCAGATGCAACCTTTATAAACTTGTATCTGAGTCACATCTTAATTATTTCAGCAGAAGACCACGTATTCCAAAGTCTCTTCTCCTTAAAAACAGGGAGGGTATCATAATCGGTTCCGCCTGTGTTGCCGGCGAACTTATGGATGCCTATGTTAACAATCTGCCGGAGGAAAGAATCGAGAAGATTTCGGAACTCTATGATTATTATGAAGTTCAGCCTACGGGAAACAATGCCTATCTTATAAGAGAGGATAAGTATCCTGATTTTAAGAAGGAAGAAGACCTTCAGAATCTGAACAAAAAGGTTATCGATCTTGCTGACAAACACAATAAGCTTTGCGTTGCCACCTGCGACGTTCATTATCTGGATCCGGAAGATGAAGTATACCGTCGTATTATAATGGCCAATAAAGGTTTTGCGGATGCGGACCTTCAGCCGCCGATATATTTCAGAACCACAGAGGAAATGCTTAGGGAGTTTGAATATATCCCCTATGAAAAGGCGCTTGAGATTGTTGTTACCAACACCAATAAGATTGCTGATATGGTTGAGTATATCGAGCCTGTACGTCCCGATAAATGTCCGCCGGTAATCGAAAACTCCGATAACGATCTTCGCGAAATCTGTTATAAAAAAGCCAATTCCATGTACGGCGATCCGCTGCCTGATATAGTTAAGAACCGTCTTGATAAGGAACTTAATTCTATTATCAGTAACGGCTATTCCGTTATGTATATTATCGCCCAGAAACTGGTTAAGGATTCCAACGATCACGGCTATATGGTAGGTTCCCGAGGATCCGTAGGCTCATCCTTTGTAGCCACCATGTCGGGAATCACAGAAGTTAATCCTTTACAGCCGCATTATTATTGCGATAACTGTTTCTATTCGGATTTTGAATCGGAAGATGTAATGTATGCCGTTGAAAACGGTAACTCAGGCTATGATCTTCCGGATAAGGTATGCCCAAAGTGCGGCAAAAGACTGCACAGAGACGGACAGAATATTCCTTTTGAAACCTTCCTTGGTTTCTACGGCGATAAGGAACCCGATATTGACCTTAACTTCTCCGGAGATTATCAGTCCGAAGCCCACAAGTATACGGGCGTTATCTTTGGTGAAGGTCATACCTTTAAGGCCGGAACCATCGGTACCCTTGCGGAAAAGACTGCCTTCGGATATACAAAGCATTATTACGAAGACAAGGGGATTCATAAACGAACGGCAGAAATCGAACGTCTGGCAAAGGGCGTTGAAGGTGTTAAGCAGACCACGGGTCAGCACCCGGGAGGTATTGTAGTACTTCCTCACGGCGAGGAGATTTATACCTTTACCCCTGTTCAAAGACCGGCCAATAAGGATCTTGATATTATTACAACCCATTTCGATTATCATAAGATCGATCATAACCTTCTGAAACTTGATATTCTCGGTCACGATGATCCTACCATGATCAGATTTCTGGAGGATCTTACCGGTGAGGATGCAAAGACCTGGCCCATGGACGACCCCAAGGTTATGTCCATATTTGCCACCTGCGAGGCCCTGGGTGTAACAGAGGATATGATAGGTACGGATTTGGGCTCCCTGGGAATTCCCGAACTGGGAACCAATTTCGTTATGAACATGCTAAGGGAGACCAAACCCAAGACTTTCTCCGACATGATACGTATTTCGGGACTTTCGCACGGTACCGATGTTTGGTCAAATAACGCCCAGACTCTTATCGCAGAAGGCAAATGCACCCTTGCCACAGCCATCTGTACCAGAGATGATATTATGACCTATCTGATTCTTAAAGGTCTTCCTGCGGGTGATGCCTTTAAAATCATGGAAGATGTACGTAAGGGTAAGGTAGCAAAAAAGAAGAGTGCCAAGTGGGATGAATGGTCTAAAATGATGCAGGAGCACGGTGTTCCGGACTGGTACGTATGGTCATGTACCATGATCAAGTACATGTTCCCCAAGGCCCACGCCTGCGCCTACGTTATGATGGCTATCCGTATTGCCTACTGTAAGGTTTACCATCCGCTGGCATATTACTGCGCTTATTTCTCCATCAGAGCCAAAGATTTTGATTACGAAATGATGACTCAGGGACTTAAGCATCTGCAGGATGCAATGGATGTTATAAAAAATCATATTGAACAGGGCGTTGCCACACCGAAAGAAAAAGCTCAGTACGATGATGCTCTTTTGGTAAGGGAAATGTACTGCAGAGGTTTTGAATTTACACCTATTGATATTTATAAGGTTAAAGCAACCCGTTTTCAGATAGTTGACGGCAAACTCATGCCTTCCCTTACATCCATTGACGGATGCGGAGAAATAGCCGCACACATGGCTGAAGAGGCAGGAAAGGGAGAGAAGTTCGTATCCATTAATGAGTACAAGGAGAGAACCAAACTTCCTCAGTCCGTAATCGACTGTATGACCCGCATGGGCATACTTGAAGGCCTTCCTCAGGATTCCCAGATGTCATTTATGGATCTGTTTGCAGGCCTTACGGAATGATTGTAAAAGATTATAAAAAGTTCTTGCATTTTTTATAACTATCGTGTATTATATCGATTGTTGACAAAAAAACAATCGGTATGGCTCGTTGGTCAAGAGGCTAAGACGTCGCCCTCTCACGGCGAAAACAGGGGTTCGATTCCCCTACGAGCTGCTCTAAGGCGAAAACTTAGGTTTTCGCCTTTTTTATTCTTGAAGTTTAAATATATAAACATTATAATTATTTAGTTATAAATTTACTTGGAGGATACCATGAAATTCTACAGTGAAAACGAATTAAGAAGAATGTATCTTGAGTTCTTTGAAAGCAAAGGTCATCTTAAGATGAACAGCTTTTCACTTGTTCCCAAGAATGATAAATCTTTACTTTTAATAAATGCCGGTATGGCGCCTTTAAAGCCTTATTTTACAGGTCAGGAGATTCCTCCGAGAAGAAGAGTGACTACCTGCCAGAAGTGTATCAGAACAGGCGATATCGAGAATGTTGGTAAGACAGCAAGACATCTTACTTTCTTCGAAATGCTTGGTAACTTCTCCTTTGGTGATTATTTCAAGAAGGAAGCCATTGCCTGGTCTTGGGAGTTCTTAACCGAAGTAATCGGTCTCGATCCCAACAGACTTTATCCTTCAATCTATCAGGATGATGATGAAGCATTTGAAATCTGGAATAAGCAGCAGGGAATTCCTGCCGACAGAATCTTCAGATTCGGCAAGGAAGACAATTTCTGGGAGCATGGTGCAGGCCCCTGCGGTCCATGTTCAGAAATCTATTATGACCGTGGCGAGAAGTACGGCTGCGGAAAGCCCGGTTGTACCGTAGGATGTGACTGCGATCGTTTCATGGAAGTATGGAACAATGTATTCACACAGTTTGACGGCGACGGCAAGGGCGGCTATACCGAACTTGATAACAAGAATATTGATACCGGTATGGGTCTTGAAAGACTTGCAGTTGTATGCCAGGACGTAGATACCGTATTTGATATCGATACAATGAAAAATATCAGAGATGCTGTATGCGGACTTTGCGGAGCAGAGTACGAAACAGATCCTGTTAAGGATGTTTCCATCCGCCTTATTACAGATCACATCCGTTCCATTACCTTTATGGCCAGCGACGGTATCCTTCCTTCAAACGAAGGCCGTGGTTATGTAATGAGAAGACTTCTTCGCCGTGCCGCAAGACACGGACGTCTGCTTGGTATCGGCGGTCTTTTCCTTTCCAAGCTTTGTGAGACGGTAATCAACGAAGCCAAGGACGGCTATCCGGAACTTGAAGAGAAGAAGTCCTATATTCTTAAGGTTATTACAACAGAAGAAGAAAACTTCAACAAGACTATCGATCAGGGACTTGCAATTCTTAATGAGTATCAGGCCAAGCTTGCAGCCGAAGGCGGAAAGGTTCTTTCCGGTGAGGACGCATTTAAGCTCTATGATACCTACGGATTCCCGTTAGACCTTACTATGGAAATTCTTTCCGATAAGGATATGACCGTAGATGAGGAAGCTTTCAAAAAGTGCATGGAAGTTCAGCGTGAGACTGCAAGACGCGCCCGCAAGGTAACCAATTACATGGGTGCCGATGCCACCGTTTACGATGAGATCGATGCCGAAATCACTACGGAATTTGACGGCTATGATAATTACAGCTTAGAATCCACCGTTTCCGTTCTTACTACGGAAGATGCCATTGTAGATGAACTTACAGAAGGTACAAACGGTACAATTATCGTTGATAAGACTCCTTTCTATGCTACCATGGGTGGTCAGATGGCAGATACCGGTGTTATTACTGCAGACGGTTTTGAATTTGCCGTAAGCGATGCAATCAAGCTTAAGGGCGGTAAAGTCGGACATGTGGGAACAGTTATCACCGGCAGCATTAAAAAGGGTGATAAGGTTACTCTTTCCGTAAACAAAGAACAGCGTGACATGACTTGCAAGAACCATTCCGCAACTCACCTTCTTCAGAAGGCCCTTCGTACGGTTCTCGGCGATCATGTACAGCAGCACGGTTCTCTTAACAACAAAGAAAAACTCAGATTCGACTTTTCACATTTCCAGGCCATGACAGCCGAAGAAATCAAAGAAGTTGAAAGACTTGTTAATAACGCAATTGCCGCAGATTATCCTGTAGTAACCAAAGTTATGAGCCTTGATGAGGCAAGAAAGTCCGGCGCTATGGCACTCTTTGACGAAAAGTACGGCGAAAGCGTTAGAGTTGTTGATATGGGCGGCTGGTCTGTAGAACTTTGCGGCGGTACTCATGTTAAGAACACCGGAACCATCGGTGCATTCAAGATTCTTTCGGAAAGCGGTATTTCCGCAGGTGTAAGAAGAATCGAAGCCATCACTTCTTCAAACGTATTTGCATACTTTGATAATCTTGAGAAGATTCTTGAGGCTGCTTCCAAGAATGCAAAATGCGATGTTAAACAGCTTCCGGAAAAGATTACAGCTCTTCATGAAGAAATTAAGAGCCTTTCTTCCGAAAACGAAAAGTTAAAGGCCAAGATTGCAAATGCATCTGCCGGAGACGTACTTTCAAGTGCGGTGGATGTTAACGGCATCAAGGTTCTTGCTGTGAAGGTTGAAGGCGTTGACATGAACGGTCTTCGTAATCTCGGAGACTCCTTCAAGGAAAAACTGGGAGACTCCTTCATTTACCTTGTAAGTTCCGCAGGCGACAAGGTTTCACTTGTGGCTATGGCTACAGATGCAGCTGTTAAGGCTGGTGCCAATGCAGGCGATGTTATTAAGCAGACAGCACAGCTTGTAGGCGGTGGCGGCGGCGGTCGTCCGAACATGGCTCAGGCCGGCGGCAAGAACCCGGCAGGCATTGATGATGCAGTAAAGGCAGCTGCTGAAATTATGAAAGCCCAGCTTTAATAAAAGTGTTGACTGATACCGATTTTGTGGTATACTATCATTGTTTATTAATGTGCTTTAAGTACCTATTCCAATATCGGAGGGAGGGAAATTGATTGTCTAGCGTTATCGTAAAAGAGAATGAGTCTCTGGACAGCGCGCTTCGCCGTTTCAAAAGAAATTGTGCTAAGGCAGGTATCCAGCAGGAAATTCGTAAAAGAGAACATTACGAGAAGCCTAGCGTAAGACGTAAGAAAAAGTCTGAAGCAGCTCGTAAGAGAAAGTTCAAATAATTATTGGATAAGAAAGCTGTCAAAAGATTTTTGACAGCTTTTTTCTTAAGATTTTTTATTCGGAGGATCGGATTTGATAACTAGTTTTTCCGATTTAAATGAAAACGAAATTAAGTCTTTGTTCGGCCCTGAAGACAGGTATGTCAAGATGATTGAAAAGAATCTTCATGTAACTGTTACCCTTAGGGAAGGCAATGTTAAGATCATCGGTGAAGAAGGCCCGGTTGCTCTTGCGAAAGAAGTGATGTCCAACCTTCGTGAATCCGCGTCCAAAGGAATTGAGATTTCCGAGCAGAAGGTGGCCTACGCCCTTTCATTAACCAGGGAACATAATTCATCGGCGATGTCCGATATAGACAACGATCTTATCTGCCATACCATTAACGGAAAGCCCATTAGGCCCAAGACTGTCGGACAAAAGAAGTACATAGATCAGATCAGAAACAAGATGATAGTATTCGGTACAGGTCCTGCCGGTACCGGTAAAACTTATCTTGCTATGGCAGCAGCAATCACTGCTTTTAAGAATGATGAAGTAAACAGGATCATCCTTACCAGACCTGCCATTGAAGCGGGTGAAAAGCTGGGTTTCCTTCCGGGTGACCTTCAGCAGAAAATCGATCCCTATTTAAGACCCCTTTACGATGCTCTTTATCAGATCATGGGGGCAGATGCCTACGTGAGAAACTCCGAAAAAGGCCTTATAGAAGTGGCTCCTCTTGCATATATGCGCGGACGTACTCTTGATAATGCCTTTATTATTCTTGACGAAGCGCAGAATACCACCCCGGCACAGATGAAAATGTTCCTTACGCGAATCGGTTTCGGTTCCAAGGTGGTAATCACCGGCGATTTAACCCAGAAGGATCTTATGGCCGATCAGGTCAGCGGACTTGAAGTTGCAATTAAGGTTCTTTCGGGAATTGACGAAATAGGTTTTTCTTATCTTACAAGCGAAGATGTTGTAAGACATCCCCTTGTTCAGAAAATCGTTAAAGCCTATGAGGATTTTGAAAGCAGGAAGAAAGCATCTGCCGACAAAAGAAAGCCGGTCAGGAAAAACGATAATCAGTAAATACGGTATGTATTATGACAGTTGATATTACAAACGAAACCGAACTGTATTCGGATTTTGATTTTCAGGGACTTTTTGAAAAGACAGTACAGGCTTGTGCCGATTATGTTAACGTTCCCTACGAGATTACCGTGAATGTTCTTCTTACGGATGATGCAGGTATTCATGAAATAAACCTTTCCGAAAGAGGCATTGACCGTCCTACGGATGTTTTGTCTTTTCCGGCCCTTGACTATGAAACTCCCGGAGACTTTTCATTTCTTGAGGATGAGGCAAGTTATTATTTCGATCCGGACAGCGGTGAACTCATATTCGGAGACATTGTTATCAGTCTTGATACAGCCGGAAGACAGGCCGAAGAGTACGGCCATTCATTTAAGAGAGAAGTAGCATTCCTTCTTACCCACAGCATGCTCCATCTTTCAGGCTATGACCACATGGAAGA
>CACYBJ010000034.1 GCA_902772565.1 uncultured Lachnospiraceae bacterium
GCCGCTTATTGTAAGATACTGTCCCTCCTTACCGAAGCGTCTCACTCCCGTAACCGTCATTCTGTCGGCAAATACGGGGCCCGGATTACCGTTACCGCAGGGTTCAAGTTTCTTTATTTCTTCAAGAACCGCAGGAGAAAAAGAAGACATTGGGATATTAACGTCTATCATAATCTTCTTTTCCATGTTTTTAAGGTCCTTTTCGCAGTTGTCGTTAAGACGTTTTCTGAAATCCTCAAGCATATCACGTCTTATGGAAAGACCGCAGGCCATGGGATGTCCGCCGAATTTAACAGTCATCTCCCTGATGGCATCAACGCCTTTATAGATATCATATTCTTCAACGCTTCTTCCGGAGCCTTTAAGAATGCTGTCGTCTCCGGCCGCTTCCGTAAATACTATTGCCGGGCGGTTAAACTCTTCTTTTATTCTTCCTGCCACTATTCCGGCCAGAGACTCATGTAAGTCCGGCATCAACAGTACAAGAATGTTATCTTCCTTAAGCTCGGAATTCTCTATAAGTTCCACACCCTTAACCTTGGCCTGCTCCGTCATATTCTTTCTGGAATCATTTAATTCCTTAAGCTTGACGGCAAAGCCTGCGGCTTCGTTTTCATCCTCCGAAAGAAGCATTTCGACAGCCATATCCGCAGTCTCAAGTCTTCCCGAAGAATTCAGGCAGGGCCCCAGTATGAATCCCAGGTGATAAACACCCAGTTCCTTACCGGAAATACCTGTGGCATTCTTTAATGCGTTAATGCCGATACGCGTAGAATTATTCAGACTCTTAAGACCTTCTTTTACGATAAAACGGTTTTCATCCTTAAGTTCCATAACATCCACAACAGTGGCAAGGGCCATAAGGTCATAGTTCTTTTCTATGAAAGAACCGAAATCATACTCCGTATAAAGACCTTCCATGAGCTTTGCTGCCACTACAGCGCCGCATATGCCTTCGTAGGGGTAAGCGCAGTCCTCCTGCTTTGGGTCCACTATGGCATCTGCCTTAAGGTCATTGTTTTCGGGCACATTGTGGTGATCCGTAACCACCACGTCCATTCCCAATTCCTTGGCATATGCCACCGCCTCTGTGGCGGCGATTCCGTTGTCACAGGTAATAATAAGGTCAGTGCCTGATTCGGCTGCCTTGTCCACCATGCTGCAGTTAAGACCGTAACCGTCGGCAATTCTGTCCGGAATAATGTAGGATACGAATCCACCCAAAGAACGAATCCCGGAAACAAGTATGGAAACGGAGCATATGCCGTCGCAGTCATAATCTCCCACAACGCATATTTTCTGACCGTTATCTATGGCCTTTTTAACAATGCGGACAGCCTTTCCCATGTCCTTAAAGAGTTTCCATGAATGCATGGAGTCTTTGGTTGGATTAAGATAGGCTTCTATTTCCTCATCGGTTTTAAGGTCTCTTCCGGCAAGCAGGTAGGCCAGAAGTCCGCTTACGTTAAACTTCTGTTTTATGTGCTCAAAATCCGCCTTGGGATTCTTTAACATCCACTGTTCTTTCATAAATCTTTTCCTTTTGGAAACATACGTTAAAGGGCAGCGCCGTAACGCTGCCCTCTTAAAAAAACTTATTTTTTCTTCTTTCCGATCTTTCGGAGGTTAAGCCACAGTGAACCGGTGATACATACGGATGAATATGCTCCGGCTACAAGACCTACAATGAGCGGAATAGCAAATGCTCTGATGGAGTCTACACCAAGTATCGCAACCATGATGATTGAAATAAGTGTTGTAAACGAAGTATTGATGGATCTTGAAAGTGTTTCGGAGATGGAGCGGTTAACTACGTCCGCATCGCTTTCACCCTTACCGCGCTGTGCGTTGTTTTCTCTGATTCGGTCGAAAATAACGATTGTAGAGTTGATTGAGTAACCTACAATTGTAAGCATACATGCAATGAATGCAGAGTCTACTGTAATTCTAGCAAGTGCATATACCGCAAGCACTACGAGAATATCATGTGCAAGTGCAAGTACTGCAGAGAATGCAGAAGAAAGATTGGAGAATCTGAACCAGATGTAAAGCAGCATGCAGATACCTGCAATGATAACTGCCCAGATGGCATCTGACTTCATATCATCCGATACGGAAGCTGAAATAGACTGAACTTCAATCTTATCGCTTGATACACCGTATTCATCTGCAAAGAGTTTCTTGATCTGTCCGATCTTTGAGTTGGTATCAACGGTAGATGCATCTGCCGAAGAAGCCTTTTCGGATGAACCTTCTTCAACGATCATCTTGTCTGTCTTAAGCATTATGGCATTGTCTGTTTCAACCTGAACAACTTCAGGAGCCGAGCCTAAGATATCTGCTGTCTTTTCTTCTACTTCCGCATTGGAAGGAGGTGTCACACCTTCATCAAAGTATACTTCGATGGATGTACCGCCTATGAAATCAAGACCGTAGTTAAGGGCGTAGTTTGTCTTTGCCTTAAATGCCACAAGACCTACAACTCCCGCAACAATAGCAAGAAGTGATACGATAAGGAACTTCGGAAAATGCTTTGTCCAGTTAACAACTTTCGCCTTCTTTGCGATACCGTAAAGCTTCTCGTTCTTAAGGCCGATATTGTAGGCCATGAAAAGAAGGAATCTGGTAATAAGAAGTGCTGAAATAAGTGAAAGAACAATACCTATTCCAAGTGTGATTGCAAATCCCTTGATTGTACCCGAACCTCTGAGGTAAAGCACGATGGCGGCAATAAGGGTTGTAACCTGTCCGTCAACGATGGCAGATGTAGCCTTTGAGAAGCCCTGCTTAATAGCTGACTGAACTGTCTTACCGTCACGTAACTCTTCTCTTATTCGTGTAAATATAATTACGTTTCCGTCCACGGCCATACCTATCGAAAGGATTACGCCGGCGATACCCGGAAGTGTAAGTGTTACATCAAAGAAAATGATGCAAAGGATATCAAGCATTGTGTAGATAGCAATAGCCACACATGCGATAGCGCCCGGAATTCTGTAAACAATGAGCATGAAGAGCATTACAAGAAGAATGCCGATTGCACCTGCTTTAAGAATTGATGAAAGGGCGTTTGAACCGAGCTGGGCACCAACGATTGAGTAGGACTTCTGTGTAAGCTTTAACGGAAGGGCACCAATCTTAATGGTGTTGGCAAGGCTTTCTACTTCATCGTAAGTAAAGCTGCCGGTAATGGTTGCTGTTGTGGAATCGATTACAGACTGGGCTCTCGGTGCTGAAATTACTTCATCATCATAAACGATGGCAATTACACCCTTTAAAGAGCTGGAGTTGTAATATGGATTAGCATAGGCTGTAGCATTCTTGAATGCTTCTCTGGCAGCCGACTTAAGTGTAAGTTCTACATAGTAGTCTGTACCGGTCTGACCTGCCTTGTCATTGTTTGAATACATAGCCTCGGCATTCTCGATACCTGAACCGTCAAGAACAAGATCACCTGCTGCGATGATTTCGTCCATGCTTCTGGTAAGGCTCCATTTATCTGTTGCCTGATCGTAAACAATATTGTCTACACCGCTCTGTCCGTTACCGTATATAAAGTAAACGTTACCTGCGTTACCGAGATCGGCTAAGATTTCTTCGGCATTGGTAATGCCCGGGATATCTGCGGCAATCTGGTTGTCACCCTGCTGGTATACTTCTGCTTCTGTTGAGTAATGCTCAACACGCTTCTGCATACGGCTGATAGTTGTTTTAAGAGCCTCGCTGTCAGGATGTGCATCCTCGGTTTCATAAAGGATCGAAAGACCTCCGTCAAGATCCAGACCGAGTCCGATATCTTTAACACCTTTAACCTTATCATTGTCGTATCCAACGTAAAGAAGGGCTAAAAGTCCTCCCGCAACAATGACAGTCAAAAGAAGCTGAAGCAATCCTTTTCCGGTTGTTTTCTTCATTTCTTCCTCCGTAGTATAAAACATAATAATCTGTTATAAAGACAGACCCAATGTATTATAGCACAGTTGTGTTAAATATCAAACTTATTTTTATCGTAAGAATGCTTAGAACACCTTGGCAGATGCTAAACCGCTCACCTTCACAAGGCAGATGTAACAGGCACCATTCCGTTGAATACTTTCTGTGATATCCTGACAATCTGGTTGTGCAGCCTGTATTCGGAGGAACCCCTTCCGGGGCTTCCGAATCTTTTGGCGTATTCCATAATACCGGAAGTCAGCACATAGTCGCACAAAGTCTCTGTTTCCACATATTCGAACAGCTCGTCGTTTTTGAGACCATACATGCTTTTGATATGGTCCAAGGTCCTTTTGGGAATGTGTCTTTTTGATACAAGAACAAAGATACATTTGTACCTTATCATTCTGTAATTATCGAAAAACCGATTGAAATCGTAGTCGTCCGGCGAAATAACGACTACAACTTTGTCAGCATCATCCACAATGCGGATACTGCTGGAATTGTCGCCTCTGTCAATGGCGATAAGATGATAGTCGGCCTTTTGTTCGGCCTCTGCTATGAACTCTGTGTACCTCATAACAATATTTTCGTTGAATACGTTATAGTTTTCGTCATTATACTGAACGCCGTAGTATAACGCATCGTCGATCAGAGTAACCAGGTTGTTGCCGTAGCATCTTCTGTTAAATTTCCCCTCCATGAAGATGCGGGCCTTTTCACCTCTTCCTCTGTCCGCATAACGCATTCCGTCTTCTCTCAGGGTCCTTGAATACTGTCTGTCAATAAACATGTCCCCGAAGAGTTCCCCATTGATGTTGTTTTCAAATAAAGCGACGCTTACACCATAGGAATTTATGCCCGCGAGAGCAAGTAACGCCGCAACCCTTTTAGATACATCCACCCTGCAGTAATTCCATACTGCAACGATCATTGTTGGTTTCCTCCCCTATATAAAAATGTATCTTATTAGATTATAATGAATTACGATTATTTTTATAATTGTTAAAATAGCCGAATTGCAGTAATAAAAATGCAAATTATGTGCAATAAAAATCCAATTTCAAATAAAAAAGTCACCCAGCGGATGACTTTTCAAAAAAATGTTGATTTTTGCTGTTTTAGATTCCTGTTTATTTAACCGAGCTCATGTATCCGTTGGAATAATGATAATCATCGGTAACATCCTCATCAAACCAGTCGGGTTTTATAAAAGCCATGGACTGCTCCACATCCTTAAATTCCACTTCGGCAAATACAAGTCCTTCGAATTTACCGTGGAACACATCCAGTTCCGCAACAAGTCCGTCATAAAGAGGAATGCGGTAACGTCTTTTGCTGATAATGTTGCCGTCGGCCTTGCCTCTGAGATGCTCATAGGCTTCTTTGGTAAGAGGAAACTCCTCTTCTATATTGACAATGGGAGAACCTTCTCCCGCTGCCACTCTGTTTTTGTATGTAAGAATGTACTCTTCTCCGTATCTTCTTACTCTGACCACCGGTGCGCGGCACAGATACCCCTGCTCTATTTCGGCAGATTCATAGTTATCAAGTTCCTCCGGCAGATGCTTTATTGTAAACTTGCGCTCAATTTCCATCAGGTGCCTCGTTTGCATTCATTCTGACAAGTTCGTCATACTGTTTTCTTACATGTTCGGGACCGGTTAGTTTAATAATATCCGAAACACCGAAGAGCCAGCCGAAAAGCTGATTGCTCACCTGAACATTTACTTTGCAGGTATAGGTTCCGTCCGGGTTTTTAAGCGGAATTATGGTTGTTTCGGAAGGAGAAAACCTGTCAATTACCACACCAAGTTTGTTTTCCGGTACCGAAAGACGTATTTCGTCGCTGGTTCCGCCGTACATATTGGTTAATTTCGATGTGTACAAAGCAGGATTTGAAAACTCCGAACGGTAAACATTTTCGGAAGCATTAACATCGCTTAATACTATGTCCTTCATTTTGTCCACGCGGTAATGCTTTGCATGTCTGTCTTCGCCCTGAACGGCAATCATATAATACACACCGTCGTTGAACTCAAGGAAACAGGGCGAAATATCGCTCTTTTCTCCGTTTTCTCTCGGCACAAGTCTCTTGTTTTTATCCCAGTCAAGATACTGAAAAGTAATTCTTTTCCTTCTGAGTATAGCCTCATTAAGCTTTCCGATGTTGTCAAAAACCACTTCGTTTACGGTTTTGGGACGCTCTCTCAAAAACACGGTACGCTGAAGTTCCGTAGCTTCGTACCGGCTGCAGAACTTCTCCAGTTTTTTGATGAGTTCATCGGACTGGGCAGTGGTAATAAACTTGGAAGATACTACCGCATCTACCATGAGTTTAAGTTCCGGAAGGGTAAACTCCCTTTCGGTCAGACAATAATAATACTCGGTGCCCTTTTTATACTTTTCCACATGATAGCCGCACTCTCTTAAGGTCTCAAAATCCCTGTAGAGACTTTTTCTCTCCACATGGATGTCCCACTGTGCGAGTTCGTTTGCTATGTCTTTTACGGTAATTCCGTGATTCCTGTCGGTTTTTTCACGAAGTAACCGGAGAAGAAAAATCAGTTTTGCTTTCTGAGCTTCCGAAAGTGACATATTACCACCCTGCCTTTTAGAATCTAACACCCTTATACTGTGTCTTCATGAGACCGAAAGCCCTGAATACGATGTAGGCACATACCAAAATGCAAACGGTACAAACCAGCATTACCCTCTGGTTCTTGGACACATAGCCTCTCATATCGGAGAAGATACCTGAAATAAGACCCATCAGAGGAAGAAATACATAATCATAATCATTTATGGCAAAAATACTGAGGGCAGTAAGTACCACAGTGATAATCATCATTACGTTGGAATAGTCTTTTCTGAGTTCCGAATCCTCACCCTTCTTTGGAAGATAGGAGGATTCAAGAATCATCTGGTATTCCTTCATAAGCTGCTCCTCATCATCGGTCTTAAGGCTTTTAAGAACAAGAAGGGAGTCAAGCCAGTCGTTGATTTCCGATGACATGGCTTTATACATGCCTGCGTCTTTGAAAATAACGCCGGCGGGTCTTACTTTAAATACAAGAGGGTAATCAACTACCTTTTTTGTATCAAGTTCGAATTCTTCCGCTGCCTTTTTAACGGCAGATGCGCTCTCGCCCTCTTCAAGTACCGGATCGTCGGAAGCATCGGCCTCAGAGTCACTGCCTGTCTCTACCTTTACGGTTTCAGACGCATCGGCAGTATTTGTTGCCGGGGCGGTTCCGCTCGTCTCGGCAGTTTCCGCATCTGCATCATTTTCAGATTCCTCCGGCAGCTCACCGCCGGCCAGAGTAAGAATGAGCCGGTCGTTCATTACCAGGTCTTCGATTCTTTTTTCAAGATCGCCTACGGCTTTGCCTGCGGTATAGCCGTCAAGATTGCTTCTGACGTCCTTAATGGAAACAACCTTGTCATTTTCTTTTACACATGCAAACACTGCGCTGCTCTTTTCGCTTTCCCTGTAGAAAGAGATTTTGTAAATCCTGTCTCCAACATAGGCATCGTTGGAAGAAATGCAGGCAGATTCGTCATTAATCAGATTCTTTGTTTTCTCATCAAAAATAGATATTTTCACGTTTTTTCCCCTTTGTCCGGTGTATTGCTGCTCATTTGTGCAAACACAGATTTATATTACCATACAAAGACCCGATTAGTCAAAGAAAACGCATAGCCTGTGACAATCAAAAACAACAAAGAAACACCGCAAAATCATTGACGGATAACTACCTTATCTTTATAATGTTAAAGGCTGATTATTGGCAAATGAAAATTACGGAGGTACACAAATGTCCATGATAACGCTCCATGAAGGCGGTATGTACTTAGTTGACGGCGTTCCGGTTAAGGAATGTGCTGTTTCACCTGAAGAAGCAAGGAAGCAGACTCTTGCATATTCCATTCTTACTTCCCATAACACATCGGGAAATGATGAGAATCTTAAAATAAAATTCGATGCAATGGCATCTCATGATATCACTTATGTCGGTATCATTCAGACAGCCCGTGCCAGCGGTCTTAAGGAATTCCCTATTCCTTATGCCATGACCAACTGTCATAACTCTCTTTGCGCAGTAGGCGGTACCATTAACGAAGACGATCATGCCTTCGGTCTTTCCGCAGCAAAAAAATTCGGCGGAATCTATGTTCCTGCCAACATGAGTGTCATCCACTCCTATGTAAGAGAACAGCTTACAAAGTGCGGCGGCATGATACTCGGTTCCGACTCCCACACCCGTTACGGTGCTTTAGGTACCATGGCTGTAGGTGAAGGCGGTCCGGAACTTGTTAAACAGCTTTTAAACAACACCTGGGATGTAAAGCGTCCTGAAGTTGTTATGGTATATCTCACAGGAAATCCAAAGAAGGGTATCGGTCCTCACGACGTTGCCATCGCTTTGGTAGGCGCCACATTCGCCAGCGGTTTCGTAAAGAACAAGGTGCTTGAGTTTGTGGGACCTGGAATCAAGAATCTTTCTATCGAATTCA
>CACYBJ010000035.1 GCA_902772565.1 uncultured Lachnospiraceae bacterium
ACAAAATAGAGATTTGTTATTTACTTGTTGATATAGAAAAACCTCCGGTCTTTATGGGCCGGAGGTTTTGCGGTTTATGAGGTTGGATAATTGACGTCGCCCGCCTTTGGGCATATGATTACAGAAAACGGGGTAATAAAAATGAATAACACACCACAGCTTACAACTCTATGTTACATAGAACACGACGGCAAATACTTAATGCTTCACCGCGTCAAAAAGGAAAATGACCTGAACCGCGACAAGTACATCGGGGTCGGCGGTCATTTTGAGTACGGAGAAAGCCCGGACGAGTGCCTTAGGAGAGAAATCTTTGAGGAGACGGGACTAACTCTTAAAAAGTACAAAGCCAGAGGCATCATTACCTTTATTTACGGCGATGAGACAAAACCGGAAGCACGAACAGTAGAGTACATGCATCTTTTTACTGCCACGGAATTTGAAGGCGAAATGAAAGAATGCGACGAAGGCGTGCTGGAGTGGATAGACAAATCCGAAGTGTACAATCTGCCGCTTTGGGAAGGAGACAAAGTGTTCTTCCGCCTGCTTGAGGAAAGAAACGATTTCTTTAATCTTAAACTTGTTTATTCGGCAGATGACAGGCTGATCCACACTGAAGTAAACTGAGTGCTTAGCGACTGAAAGTATCCTTCAGATGAGTTAAGAATCTTTCCGCAATAGGCGTGAAAGCCTGATAGCGGTTCCAGGCAATATAAATCTTATTTTCAAGTTTAGGTGACAGCGGTCTGAATACAAGGCCGCTGTTTTCTGATGTATTGATAAGGTGTTCGTAGGTCAGAAGATAACCCAGGCCCTCCATGGTGAAAATCGATCCGTTGTAGGACAGACGGAAGGAACCCTCCAGTTTTAATTCCGGGAATCTTTTTCCGGCCCATCTTTTTATGTCGCCGTTCCATGCCTGATCGGAACAGAAGAGTGGCAGTCCGACAAGATCATCCATTCGGATGGTCTTTTTCTTTGCCAGAGGGTCAGTGGCAGGCATTACCAGCCCCCAGGTATCTGCCTGAGGGAATTCGATATATTCGTACTTTCTTTCATTCGGCAGTTCCACCAGAACCAAAAAGTCCAAAAGACCTTTATCCAGCTTTTCGGAAAGCTGCTCGGTGTCGCCGCTCGTGATATGATAGTGGAGATTCGGATAGTTATTCTTAAAGGCTTTTATGGAACGGGCAAGCAGCCTCAGCTGATAGGACTCCGCAAGACCGAGGTACAGGTCACCTCCGCTGATGTCGTCCAAAGAGACGAATTCCTGCTCGATTTTATCTGCCATGCTTACCAGGTCTTCGGCACGGTTGCGTAGAAGAACACCCTCCTCCGTCAGCTTGATGCTGAAACTGTGTCTCGTGAAAAGCTTCTTTCCGAGCTCATCTTCCAGGGATTTTAATGCCTTGGAAAGAGTGGGCTGGGTGACGTGGAGAGTTTCCGCGGCACGGCTCATATTTTCTTCTCTTGCGACTGCCAGAAAGTATCTTAAAGTTCTGATTTCCATATGACCTCCGGATAAAAAACTATTTGATGACAATTCAGGCTCGTCATCAGATGGGGGATTCGTGATTGTTATTCCAATAAAGAATATCACGATATTCATTATAACTATTAGCGAAGCCCTCCGCAAGCCGTTACAATAAGGTTGTAACAAATAAAAGCACCGACAGGTAAGCACTATGGATAAAGATAAGTTAAAACAAAGTCTTGCAGATGCGGACTGCCCGGCAGATTCAATAAAACGTATCATGGACAGCTATGATTGCGGAAACACAAAAGATGTGCTGGGACTTATGAAAAAAGAAAGATGCCGCGTGATGCAGGAATACCATGAAAGCGGACGCAAAGTGGATTGCATGGATTTTCTGCTGAGACTAGTTGAAAAAGAATTACGGTAACATGAAAAAATAGTTTGGAAAAATCCTTTCAAACTCTTTGATGATGCTGCAGGCGCATTATCAAAGAACACCACGCCTGCGGAATGGAACGAAAAATGATTAAAAAAGAAGAACTCAAACTGACAACCGAATGGGACAAAACATTTCCAAAGAGCGATAAAGTAGAACACAGCAAAGTGACCTTCGTCAATCGTTACGGAATCACTCTTGCGGCAGATATGTATGTTCCGAAAAATAAAGAAGGAAAACTTCCGGCCATTGCGGTGTCCGGTCCCTTCGGTGCCGTGAAGGAGCAGTGCAGCGGACTCTATGCCCAGACCATGGCTGAACGCGGTTTCCTTACTATTGCCTTCGATCCGTCATTTACGGGAGAGAGCGGTGGTAATGTGAGATACATGGCATCTCCGGACATCAATACCGAGGACTTTATGGCAGCCGTGGATTTCCTTTCATTAAATGATAAAGTCGACCCTGACAGAATAGGCATCCTCGGCATATGCGGATGGGGCGGTATGGCAATCAATACTGCAGCTTTAGATACAAGAATCAAAGCAACGGTTGCTTCGACCATGTATGACATGACAAGAGTAAATGCCAATGGATACTTTGATTCCGAGGACAGCGAAGAAAAACGTTACGAGGCAAAGAAAGCTGCTTGCGCGCAGCGTCTTACGGACCTTAAAAACGGTGAGTATGCCCGTGGTGGCGGCGTTGTGGATCCCCTTCCGGCAGATGCTCCCTTCTTCGTTAAAGATTACCATGACTATTACAAAACCGGACGCGGTTATCATGTCCGTTCACTTAACTCCAACGACGGCTGGAATGTAATCGGATGCGAGTCCTTTGTGAATCAGCCGATTCTTAAGTACAGCAATGAAATCAGAAGTGCAGTACTTCTTATCCACGGTGAGAAGGCTCATTCCTGTTATTTCTCCAGGGATGCATATGCCGACATGATTAAGGACAGCAAGTATACAGACAACAAGGAACTGATGATAATCCCTGATGCGGTGCACACCGATCTTTACGACGGCGGCGATAAAAACTACATTCCGTTTGACAAACTTGAGGAATTCTTTATAAAGTATCTTAAGTAAGGGCGATACGGAATGTACCGCAAAAGAGGCATATATGATAGTAGTAAACAACCAAACATTTGATGAAGAAAGAGCGTTGTACGGCAGCGACGGAATCGAAGTGAACAATTGCGTGTTTGACGGTCCCGCCGACGGCGAAAGCGCGCTCAAAGAAAGCAAAAACATAGTAGTAAGGGACAGCAGGTTTAACCTGAGATACCCCTTCTGGCATGATGATAATCTTAATATCACGGACAGCGTAATGACCGACAAATGCAGAGCTGCCCTTTGGTACACGACCAATGCTACGGTAGAGAATACAAAGCTGCATGGAATTAAAGCTCTTCGGGAATGCGCAGATATAAGAATCAATAACTGCGACATTGTATCCACGGAGTTCGGATGGTCTGTAAAGAATATTGTGATGAAGGATACATCTGCCGAAGGCGAATATTTCATGATGAGATCCGAGAACATGAAGTTCGATAATGTGACCCTTAACGGCAAGTATTCTTTCCAGTATATTAAGAATGCGGAGTTTGAAAACTGTAATTTCAACACCAAGGACGCCTTCTGGCATGCGGAAAATGTTGTAGTGAGAAACAGTATGATTAAGGGCGAGTACCTGGCATGGTACTGCGAAAACGTGACCTTTGAGAACTGCACCATTATCGGAACCCAGCCGCTGTGTTATTGCAAAAATCTGAAACTTATAAACTGTAAGATGCTTGATGCGGATCTTGCTTTCGAGAAGTCGGAAGTGGAGGCAACCATCGACTCCGATATGATCAGCATTAAGAATCCCAAGGCCGGAACCATCCGCGTTCAGGGCGTTGGCGAAATCATCATGGACGATAAGGATGCGAAGGGACAGATTATAACTGCATAAATAGGAACGACGTACTACCTGGAAGACGGCACAGAAACAAGCAACGAATGGCTTGAGCCGGTTTCCGATAACGATTATAATAGGATTAATTCTAATTAATCGTATTTGGGGGACTTAAAATGGAATATGCTTTATATGCCATTTTGGCAGTATTCCTGTTTTGGGGTGCGCGTGTTTGCAAGTGGAAAGAGTGGAATGAGGACGTTCTTTCCTACGATCAAACCAAATCTTTTCTTGGCTTTTGCGCCATTATAATCATCCTGCACCATTGCTCGCAGAGAACTTGTGCGCCTTGGCTTTCGCCAAGGCTGATAGTTCCCGGCCTGGACGTTTTCGTCTATGTCGGATATCTGTGCGTGGCGGTGTTTTTCTTCTGCTCCGGTTTCGGAATGTATACCAGCTGTCACAAGAAGAAAGAATTCTTTAAGGGCTATTACAAACGCCTCTTAAAGATTCTGATTCCGGCTGTTATCATGTGGTTTGCCTTTTTCTTTGTTGAAAAGGCAAAGGGCGTGAGAGTCGACCCGCCGGTATGGATCAATACCTACGATTACATCTGGTACATACCTGCTATGGTCTACATGTATCTGATCTTTTTCCTTGCATATCGCATAATCAAAAATGAAACAGCGGCAGTGGTAACTATAATTATCGGTTCCTGCGTATATTTCGTTCTATGCATGTATTTCAGCCCCGGAACATGGTGGTATAACACGACACATTTGTTTGCTGCAGGTGTCATTACTGCCAAGCACAAGGAACGAATCCTTTCGGTCCTTAAGAAAGGCTATCCAATCTGGCTGATTCTTTCTTTGGCAATTACAGTTTCAGGCTTTTATATTTCAAGCTATTATTATGATTTTGTAACCACCTTTAAACTCGAATGGCAGGAGAGTGCCTATAGCATTGCGGAAATCACCGGACAGGTCCTGTCGGCCTTGTTCTTTGTTATTTTCGTAATACTTGTCGGAATGAAGGTGAAGATAGGCAACAAGGTACTCTTGTTCCTTGGAGTTTCCACTTTGGAAATCTACCTTGTGCATCCGCTGTTTGTTCAGCTGTTTTCATTTGCCTTTATCAGACCCAGCGCAGCCCCGCTTTATCACATAGAGAATCCTTTCCTGTATGCGGCAGCGGTGGTGGCGGTGTCTGTTCCGCTTGCGTATGCGTTGCATAGGGGTATAAAGGCGGTTTTGAAATAACACTTGTTTTGGGGCGTGATGAAAACGGAAATCCGCAAAAAATTGAAAATCCACATTGTTTAATGTATAATATATTCTGTGATAGTATATAAAAAACTATACTGGATTAAAAGCATATTCCGCGGGACAGGTGTTTCCCGTGAAATGAACTTCTTCTGTTTCTTTTCGGAGGTGTTTTATGAAAAATACACTGCTCAAACGAATAATTTCTGCGGTTGTTGCGCTGGCATTGGTCGGGGCAAGTATTCCTGCCGGCATCGGCTCCGGTGGGGTGTTTGACAGATTTGTGCTCACGGCAAGTGCGGAGGGCGACGATCGTGTCCAAATTAATTCCATCACTCGTACCGATAATACTGAAGCTAAATCCACAATTCTAATAGATAAGCCCAATGCCGCAGCAGGAGAAACGGTTACACTTACCGTGAATACCGCTGATGGTGAAACACCTTATGAAGGTGATTTTAATTGGTATCCTTTTCGCGGTGGTCTTTTTGTTATGGATGAAGGTTATGAGGGTGTGACTTTGACATCTTCCGGAAATAACAGTTATACCTTCGTCATGTCGAATAAGAAGGTTTATGTTTATGGTCTGTTTGAACCTACCGATTATACCGTAAGCTTTGATGATTTTGATACCTACAATCAGCGCGGTAGGCTTGAATATGGCAGATACGTTGTAAATCCCTCCAATAATCAATTGGAACAAGCTGCTGATTTCTCTCCCGCTCATGAGGGTGATACAATACGAATCGGAATCAGCTATTTTGGATACGACACAAGATATATTGTTGAGTCAATGTACTATTCTTATACGGACGGAAACAATGAAAACCAAACCGTAGACATTACGGTCACAAATACTGATGATGCCAATTTATTTTATTCCGGTGAGTTTGCAATGCCGGCATATGATGTCAGCATCGGAATAACCTATCAGGGTGCACACGCTGTTTATTTGGATTCTATGGGATATGCACTCAGCACCGATAAAATGTCAGCCGTTAAAGACGAAACGGTAACACTGACAGCAGGTAAGGATTATGTTATAAACAGTATCACCGTAGATTGTGACGGAACAATTATCCCTGTTACAAATAACGGTGACGGTACGTATTCCTTTATCATGCCCGACGGGGATGTTACCGTATCGGCTGATTATTCGTACGATTTTTACTATGTCGAAAGGCACTGGAGCACGACTGATAATGAAGTCGTAAGCAGTGAAGAAGACATCGATTCGTCATCTGCTCAGTATTTAACTCCGGAGTCGACCTGGTTGGGCAATAATGTTTGGTATCTTGTTAATAGTGATATGACCATATCCGGTCGTGTTACGATTGGCGGCACGGCAAATATCATTTTGAAAGACGGGGTGACTCTTACCTGTTCTAAAGGTATCGCTGTCAATGCCGGCAATACTTTGAATATATATGGTCAGTCTAAAGATACGGGCAGGCTTGTTGCAGGCTCCGACAAATATAACGCGGCTATAGGCTCCGACGATCAGGATGAGGATTCAGGCGAAAACGGTGGCGGAACAATCAATATCTACGGCGGAACAATTGAAGCGACAAGTTCCACTGATGCCGCAGGTATCGGCGGAGGAAACGAGGCCGGAAACGGAAATATCACCATCTACGGCGGAACGGTAACTGCGAACGGCGGAAAATACGGCGCAGGTATAGGAACAGGAGATGATCCGGAGACTACCGCCGGAACCATCACTATATACGGTGGCGTTGTGACTGCACATGGCGGTTATTACGGTGCAGGTATCGGAAGCGGTTATAAAGGCGCTATGAACTCAACCGTTTTAATCGCAGGCGGAACCGTTAACGCAACCGGAGACAATCAGGGCGCAGGTATCGGAAGCGGCTATAACGGCGCCGAATCTACCGGAAGCATTACGATTAACGGCGGAACCATAAATGCAACAGGCGGAACGCTGGGTGCTGCAGGTATAGGTACCGGGGCAAGAACCGACTGCAATATGAATATTGTAATTAACGGCGGCAACGTAACGGCTGTCAGCACTGACGTAAGAGACTGGGAACAGTGGGGCGGTGCCGGAATCGGCTCCGGATATCACTCTGATTTTAAGGGAGCTATTACCATAAACGGAGGTGTTGTAAGGGCCGAAGGTTCCGGATACGGTTATTCGGGCGGCGCGGAGTGGTACGGTGCGGCCGGAATTGGCTCCGGATATGAAGGTTCGGTAACGGAAAATGCCACTATAACAATTAATGACGGAGAGGTAACTGCCATCGGAAGAGGTAGCGCCGCAGCAATCGGTTCGGGACATGAAGGCCCTGACCTGGCATATTACGGCGGTGAATGTGAAGGAACAATTTCGATTATGGGCGGAACGGTAAATGCCAAGCTTGATTATATGGAAAATACAACTTTGGCAGAAGACCCGGACAAGCTTTCCATTATCGGAAGAGGAAATCAGAGGGATTTGTCCGGTAACGATGATACGGACGGTATTCTTATTTTCGCCAAAGACATGAAGGTGTATTTTGAAGGCTCTGCACCTGTTTTGGCATCCGTAAGAGCAGCAACAATGCGTCTTTCGGTACCGACAATGCTTCACATTACAGAATGCGATCATCCCGGTTTTACATATACCGCCACAGAAAATACTCATAAGAAGTGTTGTGCATATTGCAGTACGGAATTTACGGCTGAAGCACACAATATGGAAGATTATCGGTGTATCGTGTGCGGTTATCAGAGCGAACTTTGCAATGTCGGCTTTTCCGCAAACGGCGGATCGGGATCGATGGATGCCGTGACGGTCGTTAAGAATCAATCATATATTTTGCCGAATTGTGATTTTACCGAACCTGAGGGCAAGGTGTTTAAATGCTGGTCCGTGAACGGCGTAGATAAAAACCCCGGTGAAAAGATAACCGTAACGGCGGATACGACGGTGACGGCGGTATGGCAGAATACCTACTCTGTCACCATTGCAGATAATATCGAAAACGGTACAGTAACGGCAAACAAGGCAACCGCTGTAAAAGGCGAGACTGTCGTGCTGACGATTGCCCCGGGCAGAGGATATAAGCTTGGAAATGTTACAATTAACGGTACTGTGCTGGTTTCTACGGATGGTATGTATTTATTTACCATGCCTGAAGGAAATGTAACCTTATCGGCAAATTTCGTTGAGTCGTATGAACTGCTTCTCGGCCAAAACACGGTGCATGTTATAAAAGAAGATGAAGATGAAGATGACATATGGGTTGATTACACATTTACTCCCGAAACAGACGGATACTACGTATTCTATTCATCGGATTCGAGCGGTCTCGACCCCAGAGCCAGATTACACGGATCAGGTGTCGATATAGATATTGATGACCAGGATACGGCATCTAATGATTTCAGGATAGTCGCAGATCTTACTGCAGGAAAGGAATATACCCTTTCCGTTACCGATTCGAACGGCGATGGGGGAAGCTTCTACGTTTATGTTG
>CACYBJ010000036.1 GCA_902772565.1 uncultured Lachnospiraceae bacterium
ATCAGGGTGTGCAGGGTTCGAGCCCCTGGAGGCGCAGGAAAAAATAACTGCGAAAGCAGTTATTTTTTTGTGCGCCGGAAGGGGCGCAGCCCCTGGGGCGAAAACAGCGAAGCGCCGCCGGTGGCGGAAGAAGCGAGCTGTTTTCGTGACGGTGGCCGAAGAGCAGGCCGGAAGGCCGGCGATTCGCTGCCACCGGAAGGGCCTCGCATAAAAAAGGATTCCGAAGGAATCCTTACATGAGGGTCCTGGCCAATCGGCCGGGTCACGTCCGTATAAACGTAATCACATAACCATCTTGCTTCTCCTCCAGGGTTTCGTTAAAAGCATTTTCCGGAAATTTCACATAGATCGTATTCGACTTGTTGGGGCGTGCCTGTCCCAATCCCTTCAGAATATTGATTACAATATTTTAAAAATCGCAAATAAATAGAAGTATATTTCAAATAATTTGACAAAAATACAAGACAAATCTATAATCAGACACAATAGGAGAGTGAAATGAAATATTATAAAGAACTGGCGGCATTGGGCGTGTTTACATTAGAAGAAGCAGCTGAAGTGATGGGAAGCAGCGTCAATGCCCCGAAAAATCTTAATCTTATGATCAAAAGCGGAAGCATACGCCGCATCAAGCGAAATCTGTATACCTGCATCAACCTGGCGACAGGGGAAGATCTTGCGGACAGGTTTTTGATTGGCACCAAAGTTACGGAAGGCGCTTTTCTTTCTTTTCATTCTGCTTTTGAATTTTATGGTTTTTATAATCAGATGTTTTATGAGATTCAGGTGGCATCTGCTCAGAGGTTTGCCTCGTTTGAAGATAACGGATACAGGTATAAATGTTTTCCCACAGCATCCGATGTTCAGGTAGAAACGGTCCGGGGCGTAAGAGTTGCGACAATAGAGCGAACCATTATTGACTCCATCAATATGCTGGGAAAAGTGATTGATGTTGAGGAACTGGTAAAATGTCTGCAGCTGATCCACCTGGTACGGGAGAAGCGGCTCATTGAAATGCTCCGGATTTATGATAAAGACATCCTGTACCGGAAGGCGGGATATGTCCTGTCGTTTTTTAAGGAGCAACTCCATGTATCGGATTCGTTTTTCGAATTCTGCAAAATCCAGTCTAATCCGAAAAATGTCGGGAAGCTTTCAAGTATGGAAATTAGACCGCTTGAATTCATTTCGGAGTGGGGCATTTATGGATATAAAAATCTGACAGCAATAATCAGCAAAGGAGGAGATGCGGATGTTTAAATACACGAACAGGGAAATCACTGCTATTGCAGAAGAAAACGGTTTCATAAAAAACACAACAGAAAAAGTTCTCCGTCTTTGTGACATTCTTGAGTTTATAGGAGAAAGCGAGCTTAGTCAGATACTGGCACTCAAAGGAGGCACAGCTATCAATTTGTGTCTGCTCAATCTCCCGCGGCTGAGCGTGGATATAGATCTGGATTTTACACTTGCATGTTCAAGGGAAGAGATGCTTGAAAAAAGAAAAGGGGTAAAAGATCTTATCGAAAGATTCATGCAGGATGAGGGATATGGGCTGAGTGACCGTTAAACCACAGATGTTATTTGATGGCCTGAATGTTAACGATTTGTCTGCACATCCGATGGCATTGTGGAAGGTCCAGAAGTAGAACTGTATTATTGTGAATAAGTATTGATTTTTTTGGTCCGCACTTTGGTCCGCAAGCGTATCGCGCGACCGTCTCCTTTCAAAAAGTATTGATTTTATGCGGTTTCTGGTCTCAGAGCGGCGATGTGCAAGAAACACCCTCCTGCTTAATTCTTGCACAAACATCTATGTATGATATGATAAATCCAATATTTAGTTTGAAATACAGGAATGTCAAATGGCGTTAGCATAATGTAAGGAGTGCAGCATTATGAACATGGCTTTTTTGAAAGAACAGCCGTATTTTCTGGATGTCTGGAAGGAAAACGTTACAGCCGAACCGGATCGGCTGTTTCTGACGGATGAAATGCAGCCCCAGGGAATGACCAGAAGGGAAGCGGATGAATTATCGGCAAAAGTCTATGCCTGGCTGAAAAAGCAAGAGATCGGGACGGAGGATTTTGTGCTGGTGTGCCTTCCCCGGGGTATCATGATACCGATCGCCATGATGGGCGTATGGAAAGCAGGAGCTGCTGTAACCGTTGTGGAAGATACTTATGCAGCAGAACGGATTGAATTCATACGCAGA
>CACYBJ010000037.1 GCA_902772565.1 uncultured Lachnospiraceae bacterium
ATCTCAGCGTCAGGGCCGTTCATGACTGTCTGGCCAACCTCTAACTTGTAAGGCGCGATGATGTATGCCTTCTGTCCGTCTGCGTAGCAGATCAGAGCGATGTTAGCAGTTCTGTTCGGATCGTACTCGATACCGATAACTTTTGCCGGGATACCATCTTTATTTCTCTTGAAATCGATTAATCTGTATTTCTTCTTTGCTCCGCCGCCACGATGTCTAACGGTGATCTTACCCTGGTTGTTGCGGCCTGAGTGCTTCTTTAAGTTATAGGTCAAGGACTTTTCAGGAGTCTTCTTGGTGATCTCTGAAAAATCAGAACCTGTCATATGTCTTCTGGAAGGTGTATATGGGTTATATGTTTTGATGCCCATCCCTTTCACTCCTTTCGTTACCGAATATTTATTATCACGCTTTTATGCGTATAGATGTGTCTGTTTCCTGCCGGTTTCATCCGGTTCTTACTGACTGATCTTACAGACCTTCAAATACCTGGATATCTTCGCTGTCCTCTGTCAGTTTTACGATGGCTTTCTTTCTCTTGGCGGTTCTGCCGAAGATGTAGCCTCTTCTTTTCTTCTTTCCGGGAAGGTTCATGGTGTTGACTTTCTCAACAACGGTTCCCTCGAACATTTTCTCAACAGCCTCTTTGATCTGAGTCTTTGTTGCATCCGGATGAACATCAAATGTGTACTTCTTTTCGCCCATTAAGGTCATGCTCTTCTCGGTAACGACCGGTCTTAAGATGACGTCATAATACTTTAAATCTGCCATTATGCATAAACCTCCTCAATCTTTGCAACTGCTTCCTGTGTGATCACTAAGGTATCATACTTGAGCATATCGTAGACGTTGATGGTATTCAGTGCAGCTGTAGCAACCTGAGTTAAGTTGTTCGCTGACTTCACTACGGTATCGTCTTTCTCATTAGTTACGATTAAGGCTTTCTCAACCTTAAGGTTGTTTAATACAGTCTTAACTGCCTTGGTCTTGATCTCTGTAAGCTTAAGCTCGTCTAAGACAATGAACTTGCCCTCAGCAACCTTTGCGCTTAACACAGACTTGATCGCAGCAACTTTCTCTTTCTTGTTAACCTTTACGGAATAATCTCTCGGTGTCGGAGCAAATACAACTCCGCCGCCCTTCCACTGCGGTGCACGGATGGAACCCTGACGGGCATGTCCTGTTCCCTTCTGTCTCCAGGGCTTTCTTCCTCCTCCGGAAACCTCGCCGCGTGTCTTAGCTTTCTGAGTACCCTGACGCTTGTTTGCAAGCTGTGCAACAACTGCCTGGTGTACTAAATGCTCGTTAACAGGCACTGCAAAGATAGAATCGCTTAACTCGATTGTACCAACCTGAGCACCTTCCATATTATAAACAGATACTGATGCCATTTATAAGTCCTCCTTCCTTACAAGCCTTACGCTTTTGCTGCAGATTTCAGTGTCACTAAGGACTTCTTCGGTCCGGGTACGGAACCCTTCACGAGAATGACATTGTTCTCTGCATCTATTCTAACTACCTCAAGATTCTGAACAGTAACCTGTACATGACCCATATGTCCGGCCATCTTCTTACCCTTCATAACCTTTGCAGGGTCGGAAGCCATACCGTTGGATCCGGCATGACGATGGTACTTGGAACCATGTGTCTTGGGACCGGTGTGCTGACCATGTCTCTTGATGGCACCCTGATAACCTTTACCTTTGGAGATTGCAGTTGCATCCACCTTGTCACCTGCTTCAAACATGGAAACGGTGATCTCCTGGCCGAGCTCGTAGTTCTCAGCATCGTCAAGTTTCAGTTCTTTTACATATCTCTTTACGGATGTTCCTGCTTTTTCGAACTGTCCTTTCATCGGTTTGTTGGCAAGTTTTTCTCTCTTGTCCATGAAACCAACCTGTACAGCGCTGTATCCGTCGTTCGCTACGGTTTTAACCTGTGTTACAACACAAGGGCCAGCCTGTAATACGGTAACCGGAATTAATTCTCCGTCTTCTGCGAAGATCTGAGTCATACCGATTTTAGTTGCTAAAATAGCTTTCTTCATTTTTTCTTCCTCCTGGTTTTCTACAGCGGATCACGCCGATCGCTGACTTCGGTGTGATCATTCTAGTCTACAGCGGATTACATAACAAGTTGTCATATAATCATGAAGCCATAGGACATCTCGCTATTATTTCTGCTTGATCTCAATGAATACACCTGCGGGCATCTCAAGTCTTGATAACGCATCAAC
>CACYBJ010000038.1 GCA_902772565.1 uncultured Lachnospiraceae bacterium
TCTCTTATCACTTCATCCCTGACGCCGGTACGGTCATAGATCACCATGCCCATTCCGGTCTTTAATTCAAAGTGGTAATAGAAGGGTTCGTCATTAAGGCGGATCTTTATAGAATAATAGTCGAATATTTCTTCGACATCGGAATATTCATAGTCCATGTTATAGGAATAGCCGTCGCTTACAAGCTTTACGGAGCTGACGCTGTTGCGGCCCACACGGATCCTCAGTGTCACCGTCTTGTTGGCTCCGGGCTCCGGCGGATTCCGAAACATTTTGGTTCCGTCGGAAAAAACCAGCTCGGGATTGAATTTTTCCATTTTACGCGGCATATGCAATATCCCTTTTTTTCGCGGCCACAGGGCTGCGTTTACTAAATCATATTCCGTTTAATTATACTCTTTAAGGGGGAAAAGGGCAAGAAAAAAGGACAGCGTATTGGGGGAAGCTGTCCTCTTTCGGAGAAGGTATTTTTGTTACTTATGGGGTGTAGCAAAAACTATATAATGTATTGGGGTTTACGATTGATAATATAGCACGGATTCGCGCAAACGTGTGCACAAACTTTACAGAATCAAAAACATTCTTTTGTGCATTTTAACGAAATGCGCAATTGCGCATTGTGAAAAATACACATAAAAACGCCGATTTTCGGCTTCATTATTGAATTTGCCCGAAAAAACAGACTTTAAGAGTAAAAAAACTGCGAGGTCCCCTGTGGGCCCCGCAGCAATTTATTACGTTGATTGTTCAATTTAACTAATCAAGCACTATGTTGTCCACGGAAGGTGCGGCATCTGCCGGCTTGCTTTCACCAAAAAGGGCCTCGAACTCTTCCTTGGTGATTCTTTCTTTTTCGAGGAGCAGCTGCGCGCATGCCTCAAGTTTATCCATGTTTTCCTTAAGGATGGCTTCGGCTTTGTCATAGCACTCTTTTATGATCTTTGAAACTTCCGAATCGATTACGGACTGTGTATTCTCGGAAAATGCCCTCTGATGGGCAAGATCGCGGCCGATGAACACTTCGTCTTCGCTTGAATCATAGTTGACCATACCGATTTCCTTGGAGAAACCGTACTTGGTAACCATGTCTCTTGCATATCCGGTGGCCTGCTTGATATCGGCGCTGGCACCGGTGGTTATGTCGTCAAATATAAGACTTTCTGCAATACGTCCGCCCAGGGTAACCATGATTTCCTGATACATCATGCCCTTGGTCATGTACATCTCGTTTCTTTCGGGGAGAGGCATGGTGTAGCCGCCTGCGCCCTGGCCCGTAGGAATAATTGATACGGTGTAGACCGGTCCCACATCCGGAAGCACATGGAAGAGGATTGCATGGCCTGCTTCGTGGTAGGCCGTAATCTTCCTGTCCTTGGGAGTTACCACACGGCTCTTCTTTTCGGTTCCGATTCCAACCTTGATAAAGGACTTTCTGATGTCTTCCATATTAATGAAGCCTCTGTTTTCCGAAGCCGCATGAATGGCAGATTCATTAAGCAGGTTTTCAAGATCGGCACCTGTGAAGCCATAGGTGGATCTGGCAATATGATCGAGGTTAACATCCTCTGCAAGAGGCTTGTTCTTGGCATGAACCTTAAGGATTTCCTCGCGGCCGCTGACGTCGGGGCGACCGATAACAACCTTACGGTCGAAACGTCCCGGACGAAGAATAGCCGGATCGAGAATGTCTACTCGGTTGGTAGCAGCCATTACGATGATTCCTGAGTTTTCGGAGAAACCGTCCATTTCCACAAGGAGCTGGTTCAAGGTCTGCTCACGCTCGTCATGTCCGCCGCCCATACCTGTTCCTCGGCGTCTTGCCACCGCATCGATTTCGTCGATGAAAACGATACATGGGGCATTGGCCTTGGCATCTTCGAAAAGGTCACGCACACGGGATGCACCGACACCGACAAACATTTCCACGAAGTCGGCACCGGAGATGGAGAAGAAAGGCACACCTGCTTCGCCGGCAACCGCCTTGGCAATCAGAGTTTTACCTGTTCCCGGAGGGCCTTCCATTAAAACGCCCTTGGGGATTCTTGCTCCCAGTTGTGTATACTTTAAAGGATCCTTGAGGAAATCAACGATTTCCTTAAGTTCTTCTTTTTCTTCCTTGAGTCCTGCTACGTCCTTAAAGGTCTTTCCGACCTCTCCCGCCTTTTTCTTCTGGGCTCTGGAGCGTCCGAAGTCCATAAGCTTCTGGTTGGCACCGCCGCCACCGCCTGCGGAGCGCAGGAAAAGGGAGAACATCAGAACAACCATGAGTACAAGGCACACATAAGGAAGTACGCTTGAAAGTATCTCTCCTATGCTGCTTACCTTGTCAGTTACAACCTGAATGTCGTTCTTTGCGGCATATGCCTCAATCTCCGAAACGTCGGTAGTATAGAACTGCTCGCTGGTACCGTCCTTGTAAGACACGGTTATGGAACCGGTGGGCACATGCACGTCCTGATCGATGTAGACGGCCTCTATGGTGTCTTCTGCCACATCTGCATAGAAGTCATTGACCGAATAATCGTCCTTGGTACGGCCGCTGTTAAGCAGGCTCATCATGAGCCACATGCCCACAATGACGATTATCACATAAATGTAAAACGAATTATTTCTTTTCAAATGATTCCCTCTTTTTCTTCCCGGGTTATGAATCCAGCATACCTATGTACGGAAGTGCACGGTACTCCTGGGCATAATCCATTCCGTAGCCAACTACGAAATTGTCTTCTATTTCAAAGCCGGTATAATCGACTTTAATATCAACTTTTCTTCTTGACGGCTTGTCAAGAAGAGTACAGATCTTAAGAGCCTTAGGTCTGCGCTCGCCAAGGATCTTGAGCAGGAAATGAAGGGTATTGCCGGAGTCGATAATGTCTTCCACAATGACTACGTTCTTACCCATGATTCCGTCATCAAGGTCATGCTTGAGCCTGATTTCGCCTACGCTCTCGGTTCCGTTACCGTAACTGGATACAGACATAAAGTCAAGCATTACGGGTATGGTTATATATCTTGCAAGATCGGCTGTAAAGAAAACACTTCCCTTAAGGATGCACACAAGAAGCACTGATTCGCCTTCGAAATCCTTGGAAATCTGAGCAGCAATCTCGCTGACACGCTTCTGAAGGTCTTTTTCCTCAACAAGAACTTTGATATTGTCTTTCATTATTCACCCTCCCTGTAAGTTATTTCAAGCACCTTTGCGGTGGTTTCATCAATTCTTAAGGTCTCGTCATTACGAAGTCCCGGTACCCAGAGACAGTGGTTTTCAATGTAAACGCACCGTTTGGAGCCTCTTTCGCTTTCCGGAATCTTGGCATCTATAAAAAGTCTCGAAAGGTTCTTGGTCCTTCCGTCGGCATATGCACAGAAGAAATCGCCGTACTGAGGCGTTCTTACAACCACTTCCTGACCGAGGGCTCTGACCTTTTCCGCGTCAAAGTATACGGTATCGGCCGTGGAGCGGAATGTCAGTCCGCCGTTTATGGTTTCATAATCGTTTATGCTTCTTACGGTGGCAGTGAAGCCGTGGGCTTCTTTCTTAACGAACTCGCCGCCGGACATGTCGCTGGTGAAAACCAGAAGCTGACGCTCCTTTTTCCCTTCCGTAGACACAGCCTTCATGCTGATTTTAACTGCACCCTCCGCTGCCCCATCCTTTGATGTGATAGCCTTTTCCGCAACAAGCTTTCCGTAGGACTTTTTGATTACTATACCGTACGGAAGATTAATCTTCTTGCCCGCCTCCTTGCTTGCAAGCATAATAACGTCATTTACATTATCGCGGGAGATGTCCTTCTTGCGGCCTGCTTCGTCGCAGATAAATTTGTAGCACAGGTGTTTCTTTATGAAATCCGGAACTCTGTCCCAGCATTCCAAAGAAAGAGTGTGATCCGAGTAACGTCTTGTGTAGGCAGCTTCAGTCACGGAATTAATGTAATCCATGGCCCCCATTACGTCCTCGGCGGTGGTGGTAATGTGTTCAACGGCAGATGAGCACACGCTGTCTAACTCAGGCATAATGTTGTGCCTGATGCGGTTTCTCATGTAGCTGTCCAGATCGTTGGTGGAATCCATACACCACTCTTCCACACCGTTATGTTTTAAATATTCTTCAATTTCGCTTCTTCTGAAGGACAGAAGCGGACGTACGATTTCGCAACCGAGTCTTTCACTCTTGGGCTTAATGCCTGCAAGGCCTGCAAGAGAGGAACCTCTTACAAGATTAAATACCACTGTTTCCGCTTTGTCGTCGGAATTGTGGGCAACTGCCACTTTCCTGGCTCCTACTTTTTCGCAAAGTTCGCTGAAACGCTGATATCTTATTTTTCTTCCGGCTTCTTCTTCGCCGATATGGTTTTCTCTGGCATATTTCGGAATGTCTTCCTTAAAGGAATGACACTCTACGCCCAGTTTCTTGGCAAAGTCGATAACGAACTGCTGGTCCCTATCTGCCTCTTCGCCTCTTATACCATGATTTATATGACATACCACAGGAGTGATATCTGTTTTCTCTTTAAGATTGACCAGAGTAAGCAGGAGGCACACCGAATCGGCGCCGCCGCTTACAGCAACCACAACCTTGTCCCCCGGGGAAAATAGTCCGTTCTGTTCGGAAAAATCCA
>CACYBJ010000039.1 GCA_902772565.1 uncultured Lachnospiraceae bacterium
AAGTGGACAACAGACAGAACAATAATTCCGGAAATGAAAACGGTAACGGCAACAAGAAAAAGCCGGCAAGCACGTTTTTGATCGTGCTCATCATTTCCATAGTATTTTTCCTGATATATTATTATGCGGCAACTGCGATTTCAAATCACAGGAACAAAAGCATAAGCTACAACGAGCTGCAGGAAATGGTCAAGGACGGCAAGGTGGATCATGTTGAATCGGACTATGAAAACAACCGTTTCATCATCTACACCAAAACCTATAAAGACGACGGAAGGCTTTACTATGTGGGCTTTGACGTGGATTCCGAGATGAGAAAATATTTCACCGATAACGGCGTGGATTATTTCGGAATCGACAAAAAGAGTACCTCACCGATTATCACCTTCTTAGTTGAATGGGTGCTTCCCTTCGGCCTGATCTTCGGCCTTATGTTCTTCATGTACCGCAACCTGTTTAAGAGCGGCGGCATCGGAGGTGTCGGAAAGAGCAAGGCCAAGATGTATGTGGAAAAGGACATCGGTGTTACCTTCAAGGATGTTGCGGGACAGGAAGAAGCCAAGGACTCCGTAGTGGAGCTTGTGGACTTTCTGCATGATCCCGAGAAATATACAAGGATAGGTGCAAAGCTTCCTAAGGGTGCGCTTCTTGTAGGCCCTCCCGGAACCGGTAAAACCCTGCTTGCCAAGGCAGTGGCCGGAGAGGCACATGTTCCCTTCTTTGCACTTTCGGGCTCCGATTTCGTTGAAATGTTCGTAGGTGTCGGTGCAAGCCGTGTGCGTGACCTCTTCAAAGAGGCTACAGAGCAGGCTCCCTGTATCGTGTTCATCGACGAGATCGATGCGATCGGTAAGAGCCGTGATTCAAGATACGGCGGCGGAAATGACGAACGTGAGCAGACTCTTAACCAGCTGCTTTCGGAAATGGACGGTTTCGATCCCTCGAAGGGTATTGTGGTACTTGCGGCAACAAACAGGCCCGAGATACTCGACAAGGCTCTGCTCCGTCCCGGACGTTTTGACCGAAGGATAATCGTTGACAAGCCGGACCTTAAGGGAAGGCTTCAGACTCTGAAGGTACATTCAAAGAACGTGCTTATGCATGAAAATGTTGACCTTGAAGCAATCGCGAAGGCAACTTCGGGTGCGGTAGGTGCGGATCTTGCAAATATGATAAACGAGGCAGCGATACTCGCCGTTAAATCAGGCAGGAATGTCGTAAGGCAGGAAGACCTAATGGAGGCGGTTGAAGTGGTAATCGCCGGCAAGGAAAAGAAAGACAGGATACTCGGTCCCGAGGAAAAGAAGATTGTTGCGGTTCACGAGGTCGGACATGCACTTGTGGCAGCGCTGCAGAAGCATTCCGAGCCGGTACAGAAGATCACCATCGTGCCGAGAACCAAGGGTGCCCTCGGTTATACCATGCAGGTTCCCGAGGAGGAGAAATACTTAAGCTCCAAGGATGAGATACTTGATGAGATCAGGGTATTCTGCGGCGGACGTGCTGCAGAGGAGATAAAGATAGGTTCGATCACGACCGGTGCCGCAAACGACATCGAGCGTGCTACCGCACATGCAAGACAGATGATCACACGATTCGGTATGAGCGAGGAATTCGGTCTTGTGGCGCTTGAGTCGGTTCAGGGACAGTACCTTGAAAACCGTCTGGTGCTCCAGTGCTCCGACAGCTATGCGGCTAAGATTGACGACGCCGTAAAGAAGATCATGGAGAAGTGCTACAACGAGGCAAAGGAACTGATCACCGGAAACCTCGATGTGCTTGACAGCGTGGCAGCCTACCTGATCGAGAAGGAAACTATCACCGGCGAGGAATTCATGAAGATCATGAATGAAACCGTCGCAAAGAGAAACCGGCCGGATGACGGAAGCATCAGCTTCACAGAGCCGCTGAATCTGAATGAGGAAATATCAGCAAACAAAGATGATACGGTTGTAAAAGATGATGGTATCATCACGGAAATTGATCTATAAAAAATACAGAAAAGACTGCTGCAAACGTGGCAGTCTTTTTTGAAAAACGGATGAGGGTTATATGTTTATTATCGAAGACGAACTCAAAAAACTTCCGGCCAAACCCGGCGTCTACATCATGCACGACGCCCACGACGCTATCATATATGTCGGAAAAGCCAAGATCCTTAAAAACCGTGTAAGACAGTATTTTCAGGACCCTGAGCGTCTCATGCCCAAAATCAGAAAAATGGTACCTCAGATCAAGTGGTTTGAATATATAGTAGTTGACTCCGAAATGGAAGCCCTGGTGCTTGAGTGCAAC
>CACYBJ010000040.1 GCA_902772565.1 uncultured Lachnospiraceae bacterium
CGAAGCATCTCGGCGATGTTTTCCGCGCTTCGTCCGTTATCTCGAAGCTTCACCGCATACCTGATGAGGCACTGCTGGGTAATGGAGCCGCCCAGGGAATCGACTACGTGGATACCTTCGTAATCATCTGCCGCAATAACGGCGCTCTGGTAGGTACCGGAAAGAGCGGAAGAGAGGGTGATTACAACTGCCTCATCCCCGGCGTCGTTTACGTGCTTGAATTCCGAGCCCCAGCCGAAGGGGTTGACCATACTTGTTTTCGGAAAGTCCTTGCACTGTTCCAGTTTTTCGTAAAACTCGTTGGGAGTGATGTCATAACGGTCGCGGTAAACCACGCCGTCTATGGAAACCGTCATCGGAACGATGGTTACGCCCAGTTCCACTGCTTCTTCAAGCGAAAGATCGCATGCTGTATCTGAAATAATTCTAATCATTCTTAATTCCTAACTGCAAATCGAAATTTTTTATTGCTGCCGTGATTTCGTCAATGCTTCGGCAGATGCTCCGCACCTTGGCATCCGTCATGCCTTCGGTTACTTTGTCAAGAAGGCGCACAACTTCTTTGTGTTCCTTCAGGTAGTTCTTTTTGCCCTCGGGAGTGAGCGTAAGCATTAACTGGCGCCTGTCCTTGGGATTCTTTTCGTGGCTGATGTAGCCCTTCTTCTCAAGGTCGTTAAGAACCTTGTGAGTCTGGCTTTTTAACATGCCGGTGTAGGCGGTGATGTCCGACGGCGTAACCACACTGCCTTTTTCGGCCTTATAAAGATATTCGCAGATGCTGATTTCCCGGAAAGTGAATCCCTTCACCAGGCGCTCGTTTCTGAGTACTCCCGACAGGGCCATCCAGGATTCGATAAACTGCTCGCTTTTTGTTAGTTTCTTTGACATACTTCTTTTGCCCTTTTGATGGATTTCTGCTCGCTATCTGCTTACCTGTGTTAGATTCCTTTTTGTTACAAGCCTGTCTGTTAACCGGCATTTTGTTATGTTTCCCACGTTACTTTGGCAGATGCAGTATCGAAATCTGTTTTGGTTTGTAAAAGTTCAACATGTGAATGAAAAAAGTTAAAAAAGTGAACTAAAAAGTTCAACATGTGAACTATATAACAGACTGCGGTTTCTGTCAAGGATATTAATCTATATGTAGAAAGAATCGTATTTAAACAGAACTACACGGAATCGTAGAAAGAATCGTATTTAAACAGAACGACACGGAATCGTTATATTAGCATGTAGAGTAAAAACTGAATTGTACGAGAAACGTATAAATTTACTCTGAATTGGACACAAGTCATATATTAAGTCATTAAAAATGAATTAATGAAATAATTGGCAGGGAGAATGAAAATTGTCTGTTTATTTGATTTGCATGCAAAAGAAAGAACATGTTAGAATTAATCTATAAGTTATGGCAGTGTATTTATAGCAGGGGTTTGTATTTGATTAAAGGTGCTTTGCAGGCGGGCACCGCTTGGGGGAGCCTGCGAAAGGGGACAGGATATGAAACAATTTCAGTTAAATTACGAAAACAATTTGCGACTGGCTTCAGATCTCAGGAGAATCAAGCAATGGACAAGTTCGACGGTGTCTTCATCCATCCTTTTTCAGATTTATTCCGAACAGCTGAAAAAGGACCTTATTGAAGGCATATGCGACGTAATCCGTACGGAACTTCCGGAAGCGATTTACATGGGTTGCTCCACAAACGGAAACATCCTTATGGGTGAGTATTGTGCGTCTCCCGTATCTATTGTATGTACGGTATTCGAGTATCCGTCCACAAAGATTGAACTCTTTCAGTATCCGCTTGATACCTCAAGCGAGCAAATTGTCGTGGGTGATATCATCGCCAGAGTAAAGGAAAGACCCTGGGTCAAATCTATCATGATGAATATCACCATCAGAAACATGTCCATGACACAGTTCTGTGATGATTTAAGTGCGCTTCCCGAAGGTATTGAAGTATTCGGAGGCGGCGCTTTTTCAGAGGACATGAATGAATCTGCCGCTTTTGTTTTTTCATCCGTGGGCGGAATTTCGGATCATTCCGTTGTATTTGCCCTGATCGGCGGCGATGACTATTATGTTCAGACAACCTATGTTACCGGATGGAAGCCGCTCGGAAGAGAACTTCTTGTAACAAAAACCGAAGGCTTCGTTCTTTATGAACTGGACGGTGCGCCGGCCTACGAAAAGTATCACAAGTATCTTAACATAGA
>CACYBJ010000041.1 GCA_902772565.1 uncultured Lachnospiraceae bacterium
CAATTCCTTCGGAATTATGACGTGTTCCGACGGCTCCCCCGATTGAAAATCGGGGGCAAAAAAAGCAGGCGGATTTCGCCTGCTTTAAATGAACAACCAAATATCGATCAGTGATTCGGATTCGGAATGAGTTCTGTTTCGTCGTCCTCATACTCGTCACTATCTGTAACAATATCCTCTGAATAAAAACCTATAATTTCAAGCTCAACTCCCTGATAGTTTTTCTTCATGTTCCCTCCCTGCTGACACATGGTCAACCTCTACAAACTCCACAAAGAAAATTCTAATAAAACCACCGAGGTTTTGCAACTCTTTTTTGCTATATATAGCGTACACTTTTATTACAACACGCCTATGGTTTTGTGATTCTTTCGCTACAGGCAGATAAGCACCTGCTGCAGTCTCCGCCGCAGGAAAGCATCTTCCCTTTTCTTTTGCGGTTTATCATGCATTTAACGGAGGCTGCCGCCGCCGCAAGAATAATGCACACTATGAGTATATCCATAAATCACCTTTATCTTCTATGACATGCCGAGGGCAAGTCCCAAAAGCCTTACGGCAAATGCAACCAGCCAGGCTACCACACACTGAAATACCACCATTTTAATCGCAGATTTTCTTCCGGCCTCTCGCTTTATCGCTGCCACTGCCGCAACACAAGGTGTGTAAAGAAGGCAGAATACAAGGAAAGTAAAAGCTGTAAGAGAGCTCATGCCTGTTTTTAATCCGCTTGCTCCGCCGTAAAGAACCGAAAGCATGGAAACGACACTTTCTTTGGCAAGAAATCCTGAAATAAGGGATGTAACCGTCTTCCAGCTGCCGAATCCCAAAGGAACAAACAGCGGCGCCAGAATACCTGCGAGAAAGGCAAGTATGCTGTCCTCCGAATCGCTGACCATGTTGAAGGAAGGATCGAAGTTGGTAAGGAACCATACAACTATGGTACCTACGAAAATAACAGTGAACGCTCTTTCAAGGAAGTCCTTGGCCTTGTCCCACATGAGCATCAGCACGTTTTTAGCGCCGGGCAATCTGTAATTCGGAAGTTCGATTACAAAGGGAACCGCCTCACCTTTATAGATTGTTACTTTTCCGATAAGTGCAACTATAATAGCAACCGCTATACCGATAAAGTAAAGGGCAATCATTACTATGGCAGCCTTATCCGGGAAGAATGCCGCTGCAAAAAAGGCATATATGGGCATCTTCGCACTGCAGCTCATGAATGGAATAAGAAGCTGCGTCACTCTTCTGTCTCGCTCCGAAGGAAGGGTCCTGGTGGACATTACCGCGGGAACGGAGCATCCGAAACCAATCAGCAGGGGAACAATACTTCTTCCGGACAGACCAAGTTTACGAAGGAGCTTGTCCATAAAGAAGGCAACCCTGGCCATGTATCCGCTGTCCTCAAGCATTGAAAGGAAGAAGTACAGCACAACAATTATAGGCATAAAGCTCAGTACCGAACCTACGCCGGCGAATATGCCTTTGATTATAAGAGAATGAATGGGCGCGGCCACATTAACGGAGGTAAGATATGAATCCAGCCTTCCCGTCAGATAATCGATTCCGCCCTCCAAAAGATCCTGGAAGAATTTGCCAACAACGTTGAAAGTCAGGAAGAATACCAGACCCATTATTATAATAAAGGCCGGAATGGCTGTCCATTTGCCGGTGAAAAACTCATCCAGTTTCCGGCTTCGGGCATGTTCCTTACTCTCCTTCGGTTTAACCACAGTACTGCGGCAGAGCTTATGTATAAAGGTGAAGCGCATGTCGGCTATAGCCGCCGCACGGTCAAGACCGCGTTCCTCCTCCATCTGTACTACGATTCGCTCCAGAGCCTCCCGGTCATTTTCATGCAGGTTAAGAGCTTCCGTAACCAACGGATCCTCTTCAATCATTTTGCTGGCGGCAAAACGAACCGGAATCTCCGCTTTTTCGGCATGATCTTCTATGAGGCTCATAACGGCATGCATGGCACGGTGAATGGCACCGCCGTAGTCTTCCTTGTCGCAGAAGTCCTTACGTCCCGGCTTTTCGGAGTACTTTGCTATGTGAACGGCATGCTCTATAAGTTCTTCTATACCCTGGTTTTTGGCTGCGGATATGGGCACCACAGGTACCTGAATAAGTTCCTCAAGAAGGTTGATTTTGACATATCCGCCGTTGCCTGCCATCTCGTCCATCATGTTAAGGGCGATTACCATGGGAACATCCAGTTCCAGAAGCTGCATGGTAAGGTACAGGTTTCTTTCGATATTGGTAGCGTCGACTATGTTAATGATTGCAGAAGGCTTTTCCTGAAGGACAAACTTTCTGGACACAACTTCCTCATTGGTATAAGGAGACATGGAATAGATTCCCGGCAAGTCCACAACTTCCGTGTTGGGGTGCCCCTTAATACTTCCGCTCTTGGTATCTACAGTTACTCCCGGAAAATTACCCACATGCTGGTTGGCGCCTGTAAGACGGTTGAAAAGCGTGGTCTTTCCGCAGTTCTGATTACCCACAAGGGCAAATGTAAGTTTTCCCGTGTTGGGCTTTTTATCTTTATGTTCCATGTAAAAGTCATGGGATGTGCCCTCCTCACCGATGGAAGGATGAGGAATATCTTTGGCTCTCTGCTTTTTGGCAGATGCCTCCTCGGTAACTTTTACATCTCGAACGTCATCTATTTCTATGTTTTTTGCATCGGCAAGTCTTATGGTAAGTTCATAGCCCGAAATCATCAGTTCTATAGGGTCTCCCATAGGGGCATACTTCACCAGAGTCACATCGGCTCCAGGTATGATTCCCATGTCCAGGAAATGCTGCCTGAGGGCGCCTGTGCCTCCTACGCTTTTAACTGTTGCCGTTTTGCCTACCGCAAGTTCGCTTAAATTCAAAACCGGATACTCTCCTTTACTATTTCCGCGCCTATTTTATCATTATTTGAGGCTGATGTATATATAGCAGGATGCCGAAAAATAATTATCGGTTTTAATACTAAATATGTCGTTATTTACGACTTATTTCATCGGCGCACCATTTTTCATTCTTATCCCAAAGTTTTATTGAAAAAAACCGGGTACATCTGATATATTTAATATACACAAAAGCACATAACATTAACAGAATTTTAGGCTAGAAATTAAAAGCATTTTTTCTAAAACCTCCTTTCATTGGAAAAGGACGCCCGATGGGCGTCCTTTTTTTGGCTGTTGTATTCTTTTACTCGTCGCCGAAGCATATGCCAAGTTCTCTTGCTTCCTTAATGATGCTGGAGTTTGGATCCACGCTCTTAAGCTTTCCTGCCACATCCTTTAACGGAACTCTTACCGTCTCGCCGTTTCTCATGGCGATCATCTTGCCGTAGTCCTTATCAAGGATTGCTTCGGAAGCTGCAACGCCCAGTCTTGAGGAAAGAACTCTGTCATACGGACAGGGGCTTCCGCCTCGCTGAACATGGCCCGGAATCGTGATTCTTATTTCGAAACCTGTCTTCTTCTCAAGTTCTGCTGCCAGCTTGTAGGAAACTGATGAGTACTTCTCGGCGTCATCTGCCATTTTCTTCTTAAGTTCCTTCTTGCCAAGAGCAGCATCCTCTGCGGAAATGGCGCCTTCTGCAACGGCAATGATCGTAAAGTTCTTGCCGGTTCTTGCTCTTTCCTTAATAGCTCTAGTTACGAAATCCACGTCGTAAGGGATTTCCGGAATAAGTATGATATCGGCGCCGCCTGCAATACCTGCATGAAGCGTGAGCCATCCTGCCTTGTGACCCATAACCTCTACGATAAATACACGGTCATGGCTGGCTGCGGTCGTATGGATGCAGTCGATTACGTTGGTGGCAATCTGAATTGCGCTCTGGAAACCGAAGGTGGTATCCGTGCCGTAAATATCATTGTCGATGGTCTTGGGAAGATGGATAACATTAAGGCCTTCCTCGCTCAAAAGGTTGGCAGTCTTCTGACTTCCGTTTCCGCCAAGAACAACCAGCGCATCGAGACCCAGTTTCTTATAGGTCTTCTTCATTTCCTCAACCTTGTTTACGCCGTCCTCTCCGGCTTCCTGAATGGACTTAAAGGGAACTCTTGAGGTACCGAGAATTGTTCCGCCTTCTGTAAGGATTCCGGAGAATTCTCTGCTGGTAAGAATTCTGTAATCACAATTGATAAGACCCTGATAGCCCCTTTCAAAACCGTATATTTCAATCTGCTCCTTGCTGTTGTAAAGACCTTTCACAACACCTCGCATGGTTGCGTTAAGAGCCTGGCAGTCACCGCCGCTGGTAAGCATTCCTATTTTCATTGCCATAGTATTACTTCCTTTCTTTTATTAATTCCGGCAGATGCCGGGCATTTCACTTACTAAAGAATCTCTTCTCTGGCCGCACGCTCGTAGGCCTCTTTGTAAAGCACTTCCTGTGCGTTTAACGGCATCTCGTTAACCCTTCTGTCACGATAGATTCCGTCGGGGCCCTGTTCCTTGCCCTTTTCGTCATCCATAAGAAGAAGGTTGAAAATGTGTTTGATTTTTTCCTTTGCCCTCTCGTCATGAACAGGAGCAGCCACCTCAACTCGTCTGATGGTGTTTCTGGTCATGAAATCGGCAGATGATATGTAAATCACCTCTTCGTCTCCGACGCCGAATCTGAAGATTCTGGAGTGTTCCAGATAACGTCCCACCACGCTTATGATACGGATGTTTTCGGTCACACCGGGAACCTGAGGCTTAAGGCAGCATATGCCGCGGACAATAAGTTCGATTTTAACGCCGGCCTGCGAAGCCTTTATCAACTCATCGATAATATCCTTATCGGTAAGGGAATTGATCTTAACGCCGATGTAGGCAGGGCGTCCTTCCTGCTGCTTTTTGATTTCTCCGTCAATCATTTCCAGGATTCTGCTCTGGAAGCATCTCGGAGCCACCAGAAGTTCATTGGTCTCTTCAACCACTTCTCCCTTCTGGAGAGCCGTAAATACGGCAGCAGCGTCCTTTCCGATGTCCTGATTGGTGGTAATAAGGGAAAGGTCGGTGTAAAGCCTTGAAGTCTTTTCGTTATAGTTGCCTGTACCGATCTGGGTAATGTATTCGTAGCCGTCATCCTTTCTCTTGGTGATAAGGCACAGCTTTGAATGAACCTTGTAATCCCCGAGTCCGTAAAGAATTCTGCAGCCCGCATCTTCCAGTCTGTGAGACATTTCAATATTGTTCTCTTCGTCGAACCTGGCGCGAAGCTCGCAAAGAACCACCACTTCCTTGCCGTTTTCGGCGGCATCTATTAAGATGTCCACTATCTGGCTCTTGTCAGCCACTCTGTATAAGGTCATCTTGATGGATGTAACATCGGGATCGGCTGCAGCATCGGAAAGCAGCTTAAGGAAAGGTCTCATGCTCTCATATGGATAAGACAGAAGCACGTCCTTCTTCTCCACCTGATCGAGAATATTTTCCCTGAGCACAAGTTCCGGTGAAAGCTGCGGATTCAATCTGGTATAGAAAAGCTCCGTCTGGTTTCTTATGTACTTCTGAATATCAAATACAAAGGAAAGATCCAGCGGGGTTTCCACATTGATAATGTGATTTACTCCCATGTCCAGATACTTTGCGATTTCCGACTTGGCCTTGTCATTTATCTGCCTGGAAAGTTCCACGCGTACGGGGTCCATGCGCTTACGCATCTTGATAAGCTGTTCCATCATGTTACGATAGTCCATGTCTTCATCGTAAACGTCGTGGGCGTCGATATCGGCATTTCTGGTTACCCTGAGTATTGATTTTTCCCTGATGACATACTGCGGATAAAGCTTTGAAACAAAATGAAGAATGAGTTCTTCGGAAAGCATGGCGCAGCCGGGTCTTGTAGGAATTTCAATCAGGCGCTTGAACACTCTGTTGGAGCACTGAACGATACCCATCTTCTTCTTGCCCTTAGGAGTCGCAAGAAGAACTATGGCATAAAGCTCACCGTTTGTAAGGAACGGGAAGGGCTGCTGCCTGCCTATCAGCATAGGCGAAAGGAATGGGGCAATGTGCACATCAAAATACTGCTCCAGGAAATCGCCTTCCTTTTTGGAAAGCTTATTGAAATTGATTATTCTGATGCCCTTTGGCTCCAGCTCACCCAGAAGCTGCTCATAGAGATAGGCCTTTTTCTTTTCAAGGATTTTCACCTGGTTAAGTATTTCATCAACCTGTTCTCTGGCAGTCATTTTTGTTTTGTTATCTCTTACTTTCTCGCCGGAGTTAACCTGCATCATAAGAGTACCTACACGAACTCTGAAGAATTCGTCCAGGTTGGTCTGATAGATAGATGCAAACATTAAACGCTCCGCAAGAGGCACTCTCGGATTTCCCGCCTCGTTAAGGACACGCTCATTAAACTGAAGCCAGGAAAGCTCACGGTTTGTAAACCATGGGTCCGCCTTGCTCTTTGCACCGCCGAAAGCCTTGCCGGAATTCTTCTTCTTTTTCTTGGCTTTCTTTTTGTCCTTCTTTTTCTTATCCTTGCGGGGCTTGATAGTATCATCGGAGTTTGAAAGCTTGTCGGAGCCGGGAGCCTTACTGTCTTTTGAAGGCTCCTTATCGCCGCGGAAATCTTTCTCACCCGATTCAGCTTCATCTGAACCGTCTACGTCTTCATCTTCCGAATCATCTTCCGACTCATCTTCCTCTTCCGAATCGTCTTCCGACTCATCTTCCTCTTCCGAATCGTCTTCCTCTTCTGAGTCGTCTTCCTCGTCCTCTGAGTCCAATATCGATTCCAGCGCAGCTTCTTCAATTGCATCTCTTGTCGCAGCTTTGATAATGTGCTCGGAAACATCGACGGACACATCCTTTATGAGTGATGCATCGCCTTCGCTTTCATCTTCAGAGGAAACA
>CACYBJ010000042.1 GCA_902772565.1 uncultured Lachnospiraceae bacterium
ATGAAATCATAAGGAGCATCGTGTTCCAAATAAATAAATTTGGTCCATCCGTAACCATCGTAACTGTATTCGAAATCAAATATGTTTTTGTAGTTGCCGATTATATCGTCAGGGTCGCCATATGCTGCAGCTTCCTGGTCGCGGGCCGCCTGTGTTGACTCGTTGTATTCAATAAAAGACTGAGGCGCATTAACGACAACAACGTTATATACTTCGTCACTGAAAAGGTGATACGGGAATTTCCAAATGATCCAGGATACGATAACGCACGAAAAAGCAACTACAAAGCCTATGGAAACAAGGAAAGAAGCAGATGAGGCAAGAGCGCCCATCTGTCCTCTTTTACGGAAGAAACTTCCGATAATTGTCTTTATTCCACGCTTTGCAGACATAAATCTCTTATTCTTACTCCTTATGGTTTTCTACATAGATATTGAAGAACGCTTCTTCGAAATTATTAGCCTTAGCCTGTGAGACCAGTTCTTCTACGGTTCCCTGTGCAACGATCGATCCGTCTATCAGCATCGCGATCTCATCGCAGAGTTCTTCGGCTACTGAGAAGATATGTGTTGAAAGAATGATCGCATGTCCATGGGCCTTGAGATCCTTAAGGTAATCTGTAACCTGTTTGGATGTTAGGATATCAAGTCCGTTAGTAGGTTCATCGAAAATGATGACAGGAGGATTATGAATAAGACTGATTGCAATAGATATCTTCTGCTTCATACCGGTCGACAATTCGTTAAAACGCTTGTCGGCAAAAGGTGAGATACCGAATCTGGCAAAACTCTCATCACGTCTGTCTTTGAGTTCGGACTCTGGAATGTCATATAGCTTTGCAAAGAAATCAAAAAGAATATTCGGAGTTGAAAGCGGATCCAGTTTGATCTCATTGGTAAGGAAGCCTATTTTTCTGTGAATCTCAAGAAGATTCTTTTCTCCTGATAAACCATCAATGATAATCTCGCCTGAAGTAGGTTTCATTAATGTGGCGATCATCTGCATAAGGGTTGTCTTTCCGGCACCGTTAGGACCAAGAAGACCGAATATCTGACCTTCATGAACTTCGAAACTGACACCCTTGATCGTCTCGTATTCTTTTGTATAGCTTTTGTGGACATCGATTAACTGGATCATTTACGTTCCTCTTTTCTGAAAGTAGTTGCAAATATCGCAATTGACAATCCTGCATTAAGTAAGAAAACCAGAAGCACATGCCATACTTTGTCCTGTGCCATGAAAGACTCTGAGATCAACTGCATCGCGTTGTGAACCGGTATGAAATATTCAAGTGTAGTGGGTCTCGTGCCTCTGAACATTTGAAGGAAAAAGTCTCCCAGAAAATATATAAGCGGGAGCTGAAGATTTGTTGTTATATCCTGCATGTTCTTCAACGAGAAAACCGTAGAGACGCATATTGCGGTCATAAGCAGTGCGGTAACAGGAATGGTGAAGACAACTATCAGAAGCTCTGAAGGAGTAAGAAGCATTCCGAATGGAAGAAGCGACATTGCATCATTACTCCGGTTCATCCACGACGACAGGAATAATAATCCCAGAGTTATGAGCGTGGAGAAAGATACAATTACGTTGATTGCCATTATCTTGCCAATATATATCTTCTTGCGTGATACAGGTGTCATTATGAGTTTGTCCATAAAACCTCTGTCACGTTCGGATGCGAACATATCGCTTACCAGCGAATAAGTAGTGTAATACATGAGTATCATAAGAACGCCTGATACGACTCTTGATGCTGTAGTATTGGCTGCTGTTCTGTAATCTTCAAAATCAGTAACAGGATTAAAAGAATCTACTTCAAAAAGCGCGCTGCCTGTGATTCCGAATTCTCCGCCCAGTCTGTCAACGAGACTGGCATGATAATCTTTTAATATTCCGATCCTGAGCTGTTCTGCTCTTGTCTGGGATGTTATTGAATTTGCATCACATACGACGCAGATAACCGCTTCACTTTCTGCTTCGGCATTCCCTTTTGACAGTTCTTCGTAATACGAACGAATCACACCATCAAAGTCTCTGGTATCATCACCTGCATAGAAATAGCAGATCAATAATCCTTTGTGAAGTTGTTTGTGATACTCGTTCCTGTCTGATTTATAATCCTGAAAATCTTCGTAGCTGATAAAGTCATATTTGAACGCATTAGTTTTGATGTTTTCATCAAGATAATCTCTAAATGTATCGGGTGCATTAACGACCATTACGGGCTGCTTGTTAAGAGATCCCGTGGTCATGTAATTGATGAGAATCGGAAAAAGATTCAACATTCCGACAAGAAAAATAGCAGGCAGAAGAAACAGTGTAAATGTTCTTCTCCAACTTGAAAAAAGCTTGCGGATTTCCCACATGAAAACTGTCAGCACTTTACTCATAGCGACATTTTAAAATAAAGATGATTTTATTTCTATCGAAAAGAAATGAATTAATTGTGAAAATACAACTGTGATTTAAGCTTCAAATGCAGTTGTTTATTGTGTGTAAGTTGAACAAATACAAACTCGCAAACAAAATGTTTTACTAACCAAAATTCTAAAAAAAGTTTGTTGACACCAAATGTAAAGAAATGTAGATTTATTTATATCCAAACAAGAAAATACGGAGGTTCTTTTAGAATGGATACAGAAA
>CACYBJ010000043.1 GCA_902772565.1 uncultured Lachnospiraceae bacterium
GACGGTCCGTCAAACCACGGACTGCTCTGTGTAAAGGGACGCTCAGGCAGCTTCGACTTTGTGGCATCTGCCGACCGTCTGACCACACCTCTCATAAAGAACAGGACTACAGGAGAATTTGAGCCTGCAAGCTGGGAAGATGCCATCGCCTACACAGCCAAAAGCCTGATGGACATTAAGGCAAAGTATGGCAAGGACAGCCTGGCAGGATTTGCCTGCTCCCGTTCCGCCAACGAAGATATTTACATGGTCCAGAAGATGGTAAGGACCTGTTTCGGAAACAATAATACGGATAACTGCGCCAGAGTATGTCATTCGGCAACGGTGGCCGGACTCGCAAAGACCTTAGGCTCCGGTGCCATGACCAATCCGATTTACGATATTACCCATGACGTGGACTGCATCCTTTTGGTGGGTTCAAATCCCGAAGAAGCCCATCCCGTGGTAGGTATGCAGATCCGTCAGGCCGTATCCCGCGGAACCAGGCTTATAGTAGTGGATCCTCGTGAAATCGGTCTTACAAAGTATGCTGACATACATCTTAAACTCCGTCCGGGAACCAATGTGGCATTTGCCAACGGAATGCTTAATGTAATCATAGAAGAAGGCCTTACGGATCCCGACTACGTGGCTGAATACACCGAGGATTTTGAAGCTCTTAAGGAAACAGTAAAAGAGTATACTCCCGAGAAGGTGGGAGAGATATGCCACATAGATCCCGATAAGCTTCGGGAGGCCGCAAGGATGTATGCATCTGCCGCAAAGGCACCTATCATTTACTGCCTTGGTGTTACGGAGCATTCTTCCGGTACCGAAGGTGTAATGAGCATGTCAAACATGGCAGCGGTTACAGGCAAGATAGGACGCAGCGGATGCGGCGTGAACCCACTCAGGGGACAGAACAACGTTCAGGGTGCCTGTGACATGGGTGCACAGCCTACGGACTATCCGGGCTACCAGAAGGTAGGAAACGAAGAAGTAAGAAAGAAATTTGAAGCAGCCTGGGGAGTGGAACTTGACCCGACGCCGGGACTTAAGGCTACGGAAGTTTTCCCTGCTGCAATAGAAGGTAAGATCAAAGGTCTGTACATCTGCGGTGAGGACCCAATAGTTTCGGATCCCGATACCCACCACATTGAGACGGCTCTTAAGAGTCTGGATTTCCTGGTGGTACAGGACCTGTTTATGACTAAGACTGCGAAGTACGCAGATGTCATCCTTCCGGCAACAAGCTATGCTGAGAAGGAAGGAACCTTTACAAATACTGAGCGAAGAGTACAGAGAATAAGAAAGGCTGTAACTGTTCCGGGGCAGATGCGAAGCGACATCGACATTATCGTGGACCTTATGAATGCCATGGGATATCCGCAGAAAAAGGTGACGGCTTCGGAGGTTATGGATGAAATCGCATCCCTTACTCCCAGCTATGCAGGTATCTCGTTTGAGAGACTGGATAACGGCGAGAGTCTGCAGTGGCCATGTAAGGACAAGACCTCTGCCGGCACTCCGATTATGCATGCATCGGGTCCGGTAAGGGGAAGAGTGCTTCTTTATCCTGCGAAGTATAATCCTGCTCAGGAACTGCCGGATGAGGAGTATCCGTTTATACTTACTACCGGAAGAATTCTCTATCAGTATAATGCGGCGGCCATGACCATGAGGTCTCCCGGGCTGGTCAGTATTGCCGGCGAGGGCTTTATAGAAATAAACTACAAGGATGCCGACAGGCTGGGAATTAAGAACGGCGAAAGAATCTCCGTGCGAAGCCGACGAGGAGAAATCGATGCCACCGCAAGAGTGGGACGCAAGGTTTCCGAAGGCGAAACATGGATGCCATTCCACTTCCCGGATTCACCTGTGAACAGGCTTACCAACGCGGCGCTTGACGAATTTGCCAGAATTCCGGAGTACAAGGTGTGCGCTGTGAATATAGCGAAGAATAAAGGCGGAAATATATTATGAAAAAAGAAAAAACAAAATCCTTAATAGTCCGCGCGGCGGAAAACAGCCTCATGGCGGATCTTTCCGTTATGATCATCTGCTGTTTTGCGGGAGTTATTGCCAAGAAACTCATTAATCCCTTTGCCAATGCAGCCACCGGTTTCCTTCACGTGCCGGGAGGCATTTCAACGGCGGTATCACTTATGTTTCTTGTGGTAGCGTCAATTATCACGAAAAGGAAGTGGTGCGCATCTGCCATGGGAATTATGCAGGCGGGAGCAGCCCTTGCTTTGGGATCGGTTGGAAGCATGGGAATCTTAATGCCGCTGGCTTACTTGATTCCCGCTGTGGTAATCGATATTGTGATGCTGGTTCCGGGAGAGTTTGTTAGGCTCAAGGCATATGCCGCCAACATTCTTTCGTCGGTATCGGCAGCGGTATTTGCCAATCTGGTGGTGTTCCATCTGCCGGGTAAGGCGTGCACGGTATATATAATGTTAGCGGCCCTTACGGGAGCGATTATGGGCTTTGTGGCAGGAACCGTCGGAAGTTCCTTTGCGAAGAAATATAAGAAATGATTCTTTCGACAACATGAAAGCCATACAAAAGAAACTTGACAAGGTGAAATATGAAAAAAGAAAAAATAATTATTGCGGTAGTTTTTGTGTGTCTTGTAATTGCGACGGTTATTGCATCTGCCGTATATCTTAACGGCAGAGAAAAAACACCGAAGAACACAGTGACCTATATTTACAAGGGCAAGGAAAAGTCCGTGGATATCGACTCCCTTAAGTTATCCGATTATTCCGGAACCGTGGTGAACGGTAAGGGCGAATCGAGAGAAGAGAAGGGCGAAGGTATTAAACTTGGCGATTTTGTGGGAACAGATGATTACTCCGAAATCACTGTAACCGCCGATGATGAGTACTCCGCAACTGTTAAGAAGGATGAGGCGGGAGACGCATGGCTTTCCGTAAAAGACGGCAAGCTTACCCTTATTGTGTTCGGAGACGAAAACTCCAAGCGTAATGTTAAAAACGTTGTTAAGGTAGAAGCGAAATGATGAAGGTTTCCGCAGTGATACTTGCAGGCGGTAAAAGCAGCCGTATGGGACAAAAGAAGGCAAAACTCCTTTTGGGGGAAGAATCCTTTATGGATGTGATCATCCGTAAGCTCCGCACCCTTGGTATAGAGGACATTATCATATCAGGCTATGATGCGGCAGATGCCCGCTACCCCGTGGTCAATGACATCTATCCGAATAAGGGGCCGCTGGCAGGGATACACGCAGGACTTTTGGCAGCGGAGTGCGATTCCGTACTGGTTATTACCGAGGATGCGCCTTTGGTTCCCGAGGATTTCCTAAGGCTAATGCTTAAAACCCACGAAGAGGGTGATGCGCCGGTTACGGTGGCAGTCTGCGGGGAGAGAATTCAGCATCTGCCGGGAGTTTATGATAAAAAACTGGCACCTTTGTGCGAAGAACTGCTTCAGGGTGAAAAGGCCAGGATCATGACGGTAATTGACCGGGCAGGCTGCAATAAACTGGCATATGCCGGCGAGGAACTGCTGCTTAAGGGCTGCAACACGCCGGAGGAGTATGCAAGGGTATTGGAATTAACCAAAAATGTGCTATAATCCCCTTTGTGTGCAAAAGCACTGCGGTACTTACCGCGTTAAATATGAGAAAAGGGGACTAAGAAACAGTGAATATTTTAAAAAAAGTTTATTGCAGAACATATCAGGCAGCATTCAGGCTTGCCTTACCTTTACTTCCCTACAGAGAGCCGGAGATTTTGAAACGTGTGGACGACGCAGCAGCTCTCATAAGGGAAAAGAATCATAAGAAAGTTTTGATAGTTACCGACGCGGGAATCATCAAACTGGGACTTGAGAAGAATCTTGTTGCACAGCTTACCCTTAAGGGAATTGAGTATGTAATCTTCGATAAAACTGTGCCAAATCCTACATTTGCCAACGTTGAGGAGGCATATGCCTTATATCTTTCGGAAGGCTGCGACTGTCTTATCGGACTCGGCGGCGGTTCTTCCATGGACTGCGCCAAGGCTGTGGGCGCCAGAGCGGTACGTCCCAATAAAACCATAGACAAGCTTATGGGCAAGTTCAAAGTCTTCAGAAAAATACCGCTTTTTATTGCCATTCCGACAACAGCCGGTACCGGTTCGGAGGTAACGGTTGCGGCGGTTCTTACCAATTCCGAAACACAGTCAAAGTATCCCATCTATGATTTCAATCTGATCCCGTACTATGCGGTTCATGACTGGAGGCTCACATCGGGACTTCCGGGCAGCCTTACGGCAACCACAGGTATGGACGCCCTTACCCACGCGGTGGAGGCATATATCGGACGAAGCACCACAAGACACACAAGAAAACTTTCGGAGGACGCCGTCAAGCTGATCCATGACAATCTTTACGCAGCCTATACCGACGGAAGCAACGAAGAGGCAAGACAGAACATGCTTTACGCATCTTACCTTGCAGGAGCATCCTTCACCCAGTCCTACGTAGGTTATGTTCACGGACTGGCGCATGCTCTCGGCGGAAAGTATGGAACGCCTCACGGCCTTGCGAACTCTGTAATTCTTCCGCATTTTCTTCATGCCTACGGAAAGGCTATAGAGAAAAAACTTGCCAGACTTGCAAGAGTCTGCGGCGAGGCAGATGAAACCATGAACGATACCTGGGCAGCCAACAACTTTATCAAATGGGTTGAGAGCATGAATGAGAAAATGAACATTCCGCGTTTCATCGAAGGAATCAATCCGGATGACTTTGAGTTTATGGCCGGTCGTGCCGACAAGGAGGCCAATCCGCTTTATCCCGTACCGGTTCTTATGGACAGGGATGAACTTGTAGATATGTACAGGGTTGTTTGCGGGCTCAAGAAGGAATATGCCATCGGAAACGATACCCATGAGATCAATAACGAAAAGGTGAGGAAGACATCATAATGGAAAAGGGAAACTCGGCAGCGCTTCTTGAGAGCCAGCGTGCGTTTTTTCGTACCGGTGCCACGATAGATATTAAATACAGAACCGCTGCATTAAAAAGACTTTATAAAGAATTAAAGGATAACAATAAAGAACTGACGGACGCCCTTACCAAAGACCTTGGCAAGTCCGAATCCGAGGGCTTTATGTGCGAAGTGGGACTGGTGCTGGGTGAAATCAGCTACCAGCTTAAACACATCCGTAAATGGGCCAGACCCAAGAGAAAACTCACGGATCTGGTGAATTCCTTTGCCTCAAGCATGACAGTATCCGAGCCTCTCGGTAATGTGCTTATAATGGCACCATGGAACTATCCGGTTCTTCTGTGCCTGGAGCCTTTGGTGGGAGCCGTGGCTGCGGGTAATACGGTAATACTGAAGCCGTCGGCATATGCCCCGGCTACCAGCCATGCACTTAAGAAACTGGTCGATAAGGTATTTAAGCCGGAGCATGTATGTGTGGTGGAAGGCGGAAGAGAAGAAAACAACGCTCTTTTGGACCTGCGATTCGACTATATATTCTTTACGGGAAGTGTAGGGGTCGGCAAAACCGTTATGGAACGTGCGGCTAAGAATCTCACGCCTGTTACTTTGGAACTTGGCGGAAAGAGTCCCGTTATTATCGAAAAAACGGCCAACATCAAAATCGCGGCCAAAAGAATTGCCTTCGGAAAACTTCTGAACTCCGGACAGACCTGTATCGCGCCGGATTACGTTCTTGTGGAAGAGAGCGTTCACGACCGGTTTGTTGATGAAATGAA
>CACYBJ010000044.1 GCA_902772565.1 uncultured Lachnospiraceae bacterium
TATTGTCTACGGATTTCATGCTTCGAAGCACGCAGTTGAAACTGATGATTCCGTCCTTCCAGGAAACGTTAATGCTTCCCTTATATCTTTTAACTATGTCTTCGGCTATGGAAAGACCGATACCGTATCCGCCCCGGTCTACATTGTGAGATGAATCCTCTCTGTAGAAACGTTCGAAGAATCTCGTATAGTCAACATCCTTGCCTGCGGCATATGCATTATATACCGAAAGATAAACCACCTTACCGCGCTGGTTAAGGGAAACCCCCACAGTTCCGCCGTCGTCACAGTACTTAATGGCATTGTCAAGAAGCAGAGTCGCCAGCTGTCTTATGGAAGCTTCGTTGGCATTCATGTAAACGTTGTTGTCGATTTTACGCTCAATGTCCTTGCTGTCCTGATAGGAAAGGGACTTGAAGGAATCTGCCGTCTCGTTCATTACTCTTCCCACATCAAGGCGGACTATTTCACCGCTCTCACCTTCCTCGGATCTGGCTATGAGCACCAGGTTCTTAATGAGGCCGTTCATGCGGTCTATCTGCCTTGTGGTGGACTTGGTCCATTCGCTTTCGCCCTCCAGCATTTCCGTCATTTCATTGTTGGCCTTAATTACGGCAAGAGGGGTTTTCAGCTCATGGGACGCATTGGTTATAAACTGCTTTTGCAGTTCGGCATTCATGATTTCGGTTTTGACTATGTTTTTTGAAAACATGTATACGAATAAATAGGTAATAGCCATACCGAAGGCAATAAGAAGAATCGCCGTGTGAAGCAGTCGCCTGGAGTTCTGAAGATAGGTGGCGGCATCCATGTAAACCACTACGGTTGTGCCATCGCTTTTTTTGGCGTATTTATAATAATACGTTCCGTCACGGCCAAAATCGAAACGATGATCAAGTGCCCTGTTTCCAAGTTCCATGGCTCTTATGTCGTCAATGGCAGCAATGTGGCTGGTATTGATATGGGTTACCGCACCGTCGGAATTATAAATCACAGAAAAGTATCTTAAGGAATAGGCAAACTCTTCCGATTCGTAAATAATACCCGTCTGGAAAATATCATCCAGGAAGCGCACGAAGGAGCCGTCATTTTCCGCCTTACGTTTTATTTCGGAAGACTCAACCTCTCCTATGTCTCCGTCGTGTTTTATAACAACATCCAGAGTTTCTTCGATAATCTGTCTGGATGCAATAACATTTACAAAGTACAAAAGGGTAGCAACAAAAAGCATAGCAAGAAGAAGCGCCATCATTGAGACGCCTATGAACTTTGATCTCAGTTTTGCTATGGATTTTTCGTTCATGCCTGCTCCAGTCTGTAACCGTTTTCCGCATCACCCACAACCGAAAGCTGTGAAGCCACCGCTCTTAATTTACCCACAAGATACAATACGTAAAGATTGATAACTTCAACTCCCGCATTGGGTGTATCTCTCCAAACATGTTCGAGGATGTACTCCGATGAAAGGGTTTTATCGCTGTTAAGAATTAAAGTCTGTAACAGCTCAAACTCCTTAACGGAAAGCCTTACGGAGTTTTCACAGGTAAGGGAGAAATCCTTGGCATCCAGTTTGATATCGGCATAGGACAGATTGTCTGCCGAGTATTCGCTCTTTCTTCTTACCAAAGCTCTGATCCTTGCCAGAAGTTCCTTCATGGCAAAGGGCTTTGTAAGGTAATCGTCGGCTCCGGCGTCCAGTCCTTCAACTCTGTCATCGATTTCCACTTTGGCAGTAAGTAAAAGCACCGGTGTGATTATGTGGGACGCTCTTATGTTTTTAAGAACAGTAATACCGTCCCTCTTCGGCATCATTATGTCGAGAATGATGGCATCATACCCGTTGTGCATTATGTAATCTTCTGCTTCTTCTCCGTCAAACGCGGAATCCACATCGTAACCGTTACGCTGCAGAAGTACCGTTACGGCACGGTTCATATCGGTTGTATCTTCAGCTATGAGTATTTTCATAAATCATATCCTTTATGGTCTGCATGGTAATATCGGTGGAGGCCAGTTCGTCGGCACACCTCTTAAGTTCGGCGTAGATCAGTTCATCGGCGCCAGAATTATGTTTCTTATAGGTCATGTGATGCTCAAGAGCAGCCCAGGTATCCATGGAAATGGTACGAAGCTGGATTTCGGCATGGGTATTTCCTCTGACCTTAAGAATCAGATGATAACTTCTGTATCCGTTGGACTTTGCATGTCTGATATAGTCCTTTTCGCTTACTATTTCACATTCGGGAAGGGAAATCAGCCTGTCCTTAATCTTGTAGACGTCATTTACAAAAGAACATACTACACGGATACCGATGGCATCGTGTATTTTTTCAAGAGCCGATTCCGGTGTTTCCGGAAGTCCCTTTCTTCTGCACTTTTCACGCATACTCTCTTCGCCCTTGATTCTGTAAAGACAATGCTCCACGGGATCAAAGCCAATCTTTTCTTTTTCCTCTTCTCTTACGGCTTCGATTTCGCCTACGAGATACATCATGATCTCATTAAGTCTCGGTAAGGCGTCACCGTAAATTGAGGTCTCATTCTCCATCATTCCACTCCTGTTACATTACTTATGTCAGAGCATAAAACTCCACAATCGATATAATACAACGAATTGGAAAGATTCGCAATAAATCTTAGGCTGTTTAACTTAAGTTCATATATCTTTCACAGTAGGAAACTTTGTGGTAAAATGTTCTGAGTGTCAGACCATGAGAAAGGACTGTAATTTACAACTACTATGAACGATTACGAAGCACTTCTTAAAATGCATGAGAACGACGACCTGGATGAAATCAGAGCCAGGGTCGATGAAAAAGACAGAATCATGCGCATTATCGGAAACATAAAAAAAAGAATCAAAGAGTTGGAGTCCGATCTGGAAAAAGCTTCCCGCGCCCTCGCTCTTGAGCAGTACGATGTAGAGCAGCTTCGCAAAATGACTATGGCAAACTTCCTTCTTAATGTCACCGGTAAAATGCAGGAGCGACTTGATAAGGAAATCAGCGAGGCAGATGCCGCCGCTGCAAAATACAAAGCAATACAGGAAAAGATTGCATTTCTTAACGAAGAAATCGAAAAGCATAGAAAGCAGGCAGATGCCTTAGGCAACTGCAAAACCGAATACAAGCTGGCCTACGAAGCAAGAAAGAAAAAAATTCTTGCCGAAGGAGGACAAAAGGCAGAGACCCTTCTAATCTTAAAAGACAGACTGGATTACCTAAACTCCCAGCTTAAGGAAACCAGGGAGGCAATCAACGCAGGCAAGAAAGCCTTTATTGCAACGGACAAAGCCTATAAAGCCCTCAGCAAGCTTAACAACGCCGATACCATAGGTGCCGGCGTAGGAATGATTGCCCTTTCCGCAACATCCTTCGGTGCTGTCGCAGGTGCCACTTTAGGCGAAGCCATGGTATCTTCCACTTCTCATAACTATGCGGAAGATATGATGCGTAAGATTGAAATCTTTACTACAGAGCTTGAGGACGTAAAGCTTAGGAATGAACTGGTTTCAGGCAATGACTTCTTACCCCTCATGTTTGTGCAGGAATCTGCCGAACATGCCAACAGGGCCCTCTATGTAATCGATAAAGCCAATCGTATGCTAAAACTTCACAAAGAAAGTCTTGAAGAACAGATAAAAGAAATCGAAGCAGGCATAGATGAAGTAATTTTATAAACCGAAAGGCACGGTACGTTAATGGAACTATATGTAACAAGACACGGACAGACCGACTGGAATGTTCTTAACAAGGTGCTGGGACGCACCGATATCCCCCTTAATAAAACAGGAATTAAGCAGGCTCACGATCTGGCAGATACGCTCCGCTACGCCTACTTCGACCATATCTTCACTTCTCCCTACTCCCGGGCTAAAACCACCGGCGAGATAGTTGCGGAAAGCAAGGAAATGAAAGTTGAAACCTTGGACTGGTTAATGGAATGTGATTTCGGCGAGTTCGAAGGAACCAGCAGAACAAGCGAAGTATACCAGGCTGCCAAACATGAAGTATTCAAACGCTATCCCGGAGGCGAGTCCTTTCTTGATATTGCCGCAAGAGTATACCCGGGACTCATGAAACTTAAAGAAGACTATCCCGATAAATGCATACTGCTGGTGACTCACGGCGGCATCTGCCGAATGATAAGAAGTTACTTTGAGGATCTTGGGAATGATGAATTTATAGATTATTCCATCGGAAACTGCGAAGTACTGCATTATACTTTTTAATAACAAAAGCAGACCCTAAGAGGTCTGCTTTTTGCTTGTTTAAACATTTTTGATGTCTACATAGACATTTTTTTATCGATCAGATAGGTGATAAGAATAAACAGACCGAAGCAGATAAGGAAGCATTCGGCTGAAAGGGCACCTAAAGTAGCATAACTGAAGGAAAGCTTTACTCCGCCGCCCTGATTAACTGTGGCATTTGCCAGCTTACCGAAGGCACCTATCATAGCCATATCAATTCCGTTGATAAAGGATGAGAAAGCAAAATAACAGATGACTGTTATGAATCTTACAAGACCCTTGTTCTTTCCGCCGTTGCCGAAAAGCGCTGCAGATACAACAATTGCAAGGTCGATCATAAGAATGTATCTGAAGACTGAGAACAGATAGTAAACAATGATCAGGAAAATCGTCCAGACATCGTCCTCAAATACTTCTCCTATTAATTTGGCCAGCTCGGTAATCAAGAAGAAATCTCCGTCCGACAATGCAGAGATTGTAAGGGAAATTGCTCCCAGAATTACAAATCCTACCGTTATCAGAAGAATGAAACTTACAATTACTTTTGAACCTACTATCTGAGCTGCCGACCTTGGTGTAAGGAAGGTCATGTAACCATGTTTGTTGTTAACATCGGTACTGAATATTACGATCATGAAAATAAAAAGCATGACCGGAGATGCAAAACAGAAAATAACAAAGGCTGTTTTTGCAAGGGTATTAATTACCGACGGAAGATCCACCTTGTAGCTCAGGATAAATAACAGATTGGCAAATACCAGACCGCATAAATATCCTACGAGCCAGGAGCGGAGTTTCATGAAATCATACTTTATAAGACTAAGCATTATCATTACCTCCTTCATCGTTATTCACAGGCTGGTTTCCGTTTGGATAGCCGTACTGGTTGTTTACAGGCTGGTTTCCGTTCGGATAGCCGTACTGATTATTCACAGGCTGATTTCCATTTGGATATCCATACTGATTATTAACCGGCTGGCCGCCCGGATAGCCATACTGATTGTTTGCAGGCTGGCCGCCCGGAATATAAGGAGCGGCAGGATAACCTGCGGCACCGAACTGTCCTCCGAAAGGAAGCTGACCGTTCTCATAGAGCATACCGCCGTAGGTAGCACGGTAAATATCGGTCATCCTCATTCCTCTGTCGCTTTCCACCTGATGAAGATTTCCTGCAAGGATAATCTTTCCTTCGTTCATAAAGACAACATCGGTAACAACATTCTCAAGTTCGTCGAAAAGATGACTGGAAACGATTACGCAGCTTCTGGGATCGATCATCTGCCTGATGGCATTTACAATCTGATCTCTGCCGATAAGGTCAATACCGTTAAGCGGTTCATCAAGCATGATTACTTCCGCTCTTCTTGAAACAGTAACGGCAATTTTAAGCTTTGCTGCCATACCTGAAGAAAGGCTCTTAACCTTAAGCTCCGGTGTAAGCTGCATAAATGCAAGGTTACGATCGAAGGCCTGAGGATCGAAATCATCGAAGAAATCCATGTGGAATTTCTTAACCTGCTTGATCGTCATGAACTCATAATAGAATGGCTCAGTTGACATATAGGCGATTTTAGCCTTTGTTTTGGCACCGATCTCCATACCGTTATAGGCAACGGTTCCTTTGTTGGGCTTTACAAGACCGGCTGCGGTTTTCATAAGTGTCGACTTACCTGTACCGTTTGGTCCTACCAACGCGTAAATCTTACCCTTTTCAAAGGTGTAAGTAACATCGTTAAGGGCCTTCTTGGCTCCGTAACCCTTGGTTACGTGTGTAAATGTTAACATTTAAACCTCCCCTTTTCATTTACCGGGTTTTGTATCAACAAATCGGCAGATGCGCTGCCGCATATACAAAACCCTAATCTCATACTCCCCTATTATAAAACAAATTCTAATATTGTCAAAACATCTTGTAGGGGAATTAACATTATCTAATTCTCTGCAATTGTGATGTATTTTCATAAGGAGCTAAAAAAAATGAGCTCCCTTACGGAAGCTCATTTAATGGTTATATTATGTATTATTCCTTATCCTTAACCTCAGAGTGAAGTTCCTGAAGTGACTTAACATCACCGACTTCTCTGATGTTGTTGATTACATGGTGGATACCTTCTGCTGTAGCCTTGGCTGCTGCTGCGGTAGTCATGTAAGGAACTCTTGCCTTGATAGCTGCCTTTCTTAAGTAGCTGTCGTCGTGAACGCTGCCCTTTCCGATAGGTGAGTTAACGATGAGGTCGATCTCGCCGTTGGTGATCATATCGTAAATGTTAGGACGTCCTTCATAAAGCTTCTTAACCTTTTCAGCCTTGATTCCGGCAGATGCGATAAGTTCGTAGGTGTTGCCTGTTGCAAGGATTCTGAAACCGTCTTCCTCGAACTGCTTGGCAATATCAACTACTTCGTCCTTATCCTTTCTGTTTACGGAAATAAGAACTGTTCCCGAAAGCGGAAGTTTGGAGTTAACACCCTCTTCTGCCTTGTAGAATGCTTCACCGAGGTGCTCGGAAAGACCGAGAACTTCACCTGTGGATCTCATTTCAGGTCCGAGTACAGGGTCAACCTCAGGGAACATGTTGAATGGGAATGCAGCTTCCTTAACACCGTAGTAAGGAATAACTTTATCCTTGAGTGCAGGTACCGGTGAAGGTCTTCCTGTGAACTCGCTTGTGATGATATCGGTTGCAATAGGAACCATTCTTGTGTTGCAAACCTTAGATACAAGCGGCACTGTTCTGGATGCACGAGGGTTGGCTTCGATTACGTAAACCTTACCGTCTTCGATAGCGAACTGAACGTTGATAAGACCCTTAACGCCCATCTCGATTGCCATGTTCTTTGTATAGGTCTTGATGGTCTCAAGATTTTCAGGTGAAATGTGAGCTGAAGGAAGGATACAAGCTGAATCACCGGAGTGAACACCTGCAAGCTCGATGTGCTCCATAACGCCCGGTACGTATGCATGTGTACCGTCGCAGATGGCATCTGCCTCACATTCCATAGCATGGTGAAGGAAACGGTCAATAAGGATAGGTCTGTCAGGTGTAACACCTACAGCGGCCTTCATGTAGCCTGTCATATCATCATCGTCGTAAACCACTTCCATGCCTCGTCCGCCAAGTACGTAGGAAGGACGAACCATTACCGGATAGGTAATCTTGTGTGCGATTTCAATAGCCTCTTCTACTGTTGTTGCCATGCCGGATTCAGGCATCGGGATGCCAAGCTTATCCATCATGTTTCTGAAGAGATCTCTGTCTTCGGCCATATCGATTACCGACGGAGGTGTACCTAAGATCTTAACGCCGTTTGCTTCAAGTTCGGAAGCAAGGTTAAGAGGTGTCTGACCGCCGAACTGAGCGATAACGCCGAGAGGCTTTTCTTTCTCGTAGATGCTGAGTACATCTTCAAGAGTAAGAGGCTCGAAGTAAAGCTTATCGGATGTATCGTAGTCTGTTGAAACCGTTTCAGGGTTACAGTTTACGATGATTGTTTCGAAGCCCAGCTTCTTAAGAGCCTTGGCTGCATGTACGCAGCAGTAATCGAATTCGATACCCTGGCCGATACGGTTTGGACCGCCGCCGAGGATCATAATCTTCTTGTTGTCGGATACGGGATCCTTGTCGCCTACGGAGTAGGATGAATAGTAGTATGCAGCATCCTTTGTTCCGCTTACGTGAACGCCTTCCCAGTTCTCTTCAATTCCAAGTTCTTTTCTCTTGTTGCGGATATCGCTTTCAGGGATTTCAAGAATCTGGCTGAGATACTTATCGGAGAAGCCGTCTTTCTTGGCAGCGATGAGAAGTTCGTCGGAAGGAAGGCTGCCCTTAGATGCTTTAAGTGCTTCCTCTTCTTCAACGAGTTCTTTCATCTGCTCGATGAAGTATGTCTTAACCTTTGTAAGGTCGTAGATTTCTTCTACTGTTGCACCCTTTCTTAAAGCTTCATACATAATGAAATGTCTTTCGCTTGAAGGTGTAACAAGTTTCTGAAGAAGTTCTTCTTTTGTAAGTGAATTGAAGTTCTTTGCATAGCCGAGACCTGCACGACCTGTTTCAAGAGATCTGATGGCCTTCTGGAATGCTTCCTTGTAGGTCTTACCGATACTCATAACTTCGCCTACGGCTCTCATCTGAGTACCAAGCTTGTCTTCTACGCCTTTGAACTTTTCAAATGCCCATCTTGCGAACTTAATAACAACATAGTCGCCGTCCGGAACGTATTTATCAAGTGAACCGTACTTACCGCATGGAAGTTCATCAAGTGTAAGTCCTGTAGCAAGTTTTGCGGATACAAGGGCAATCGGGAAACCTGTTGCCTTACTTGCAAGTGCGGATGAACGTGATGTTCTCGGGTTAATCTCGATAACAACAATTCTTCCTGTCTTTGGATCGTGTGCAAACTGTACGTTTGTACCACCGATAACCTGTACTTTATCTACAATTTTGTAGGCCTGTCTCTGAAGTTCTTTCTGGACATCCTCAGAGATTGTAAGCATTGGTGCGGAGCAGAAGGAGTCACCTGTGTGAACACCGAGAGGATCGATGTTTTCGATGAAGCAAACGGTGATCATCTGACCCTTTGCATCTCTTACTACTTCAAGTTCAAGCTCTTCCCAGCCAAGGATAGACTCTTCTACAAGAACCTGTCCTACGAGAGATGCCTGAAGACCTCTTGCACAAACCACCTTTAACTCTTCCTTGTTGTAAACAAGGCCGCCGCCGGCACCGCCCATGGTGTAGGCCGGACGAAGTACTACCGGGTAACCGAGCTTGTCTGCAATGGCAAGAGCTTCATCAACGCTGTAGGCAACTTCGGAACGTGCCATTTCTACGCCGATTTCATTCATTGTCTGCTTAAACTCGATACGGTCTTCACCACGCTCGATGGCATCAACCTTAACACCGATTACTTCTACGTTGTATTTGTCAAGAATACCTGCTTTATAAAGCTCCGAACAAAGATTAAGTCCGGACTGTCCACCTAAATTCGGCAACAGTGCATCCGGACGTTCCTTTGCAATTATATGTTCAAGTCTGTCTACATTAAGAGGCTCGATATATGTTACGTCTGCTGTCTCAGGGTCAGTCATGATAGTCGCAGGGTTGGAATTAACAAGTACGATCTCATAACCAAGAGACTTAAGTGCCTTACATGCCTGGGTTCCGGAATAGTCAAATTCACAAGCCTGACCGATAACGATAGGGCCTGAACCGATGATAAGAACCTTATGGATGTCTGTTCTCTTTGGCATAAAAAAAATCCTCCTTTATTTACTCTCAAAATTACCAATATTATTATAAATGATAATCTTAAAATCACAAGGAGAATTTTTCAAATTAGAGTATTTTTTTTGTATTTAAAGAGCGTTTAAACAAGCGCTCCCATACGTACAACGGAAGCGCCTGTTTGTATACATGTTTTTGTTATGCTTTAGGGCAACACAACAATCTTTTTGGAACTATTCGAAAACCTTCTGCAGATTGTTTATACTCTTCTTGATTCATGGCAGGTAAGGTAGATAAGCTGATACTCTTCCGCCAGTTTCTTAATAAACTCCCTGCCGTGTTTCGTTTTGTCATCATCCAGATTCGACAACGGGTCGTCAAGGATAATAAAGGGCTTTTCATTCTCGTACATTTCATCCGCCAGAGCCATACGGTAGCACAGACCGATAAGGTCACGGTAGCCGGCACTTAACGTCTCTACCTTCTTTTCGTCGCTGTTAACCGTGAGTACCAGTTCCATGTGAGCATTAAGGCTCATGAGAGTCTGTTTCTCGCCTGTCAGCATCTCGTAGTATTTGTCAAAGCCCTTCTGTACCGGAGACATGTGCCTGGATACGAAATTAACTCTTGCTTCCTCCAGAAACTCTTTGGTCTTCTTTACGGTTTCAAGCCTCTTCTTTCCTTCGGCGAGTTCTTCTTCCTTTACCGAAAGCCGGTTTTCGGCCTCGGTGATTTCGTCTCTGTCCCTGATTACTTCATCAAGCTGCGACAGAATCTTTCGATACTCATCGTTTAGCTCTTCGGTGGCAGCAGTAATGGAGTCCAGTTCAAAACCAAGCTCTTTTTCAATGTCGGATGCCTGCTCTTCTACAGCAGTAGTCCCCTTTGCCGCCTCGGGATTTATGCGAGCAAAATCCTCAAGCTCCGCACACGCCTTTTCAGAAATCCTCTTAAGGTTTTCACAGTCATTTTTCCTGTTTATGATCTCAAGTATCTTGCTGTCAAAGACCGCCGGAGCTTCACCGGCCGCCGAAACGAAGAACTTATCCCGAAGAATACTGTTCAGATTATCCAGAAGTGTGGCTGTTATTTCCCCTGCCTTGTTGGTAAAGGTTTTAACGTCCTCAAGCCTCTTTGCTTCGCTTTCGGCAGATGCCGCAGCATTCTTCCTGTGATTTTCTTCATCACTTTCAAGCTTCTGTTTCTTAACTGCCAGGTCATGCTTAAACTGCTCTAAGGCCTGCTTCCTGTCCTCATGAGTTTTCTTTAAGGTTTCATAGTCGGACTTTTCCTTCTCAAGACGTTCTTTCTTAACCTGAAGCATCTTGTCTTTATCTTCGCCGATCAATGAAAACTCAGAGAGTTTAACTCTTGCCTGAGCTGCTTTTTCTTTGTGCTCTTCCAGTTCAGTTTCAATTTCGCTTATTTCTTTTTCTGCCCGGGCTAAATTTTCTTTATTTTCGCCTTCGGGGTCGGGCATGCTTTCGCTGTATACCACAGAATCAAGGGCAGCTTTACAAAAAAGACACAAAGCCACACCGAGCACTCCAAGTGCAATAGCTATTACAGATACAAAGGGCGGAAGTTTAACAAAGAACATTACCGCACCGGCTATTATTAACGCGGCAGATGCAAGAAGCAGCACATTCCACTTTCTGTTCTGTGCCTGCTTCCTTAATTCTCTTTCCTTAGCCTGTTCCTCCGCAAATCTTCTCTTTTCTTCCATCTCCCGAAGAAGAGATGCCTTTCGTTCACGGGCTTCGGAAAGCTTGTCTGTCAATCTTCTGACCTTTTCTTCCGCTTCCTGCGCCCTTTCGGAGTACACTCCGTACTCTTTCTTTCCGGAGTTTACATCGCTTTCGGTTTTGATTATTTCCTGCCTTAACTCATCATACTCGTTGTAGGCCGTATCCATTTCCGCCTTGGATTTCTCCACGCCGGCCAAGGCCTCCTTTATGCTTTCGCTAAGAGAAGAAATACTCTGAACAAGTTTTTCTTTCTCGGCAGTATACTCTTCGTCCGTAACGGCGACGGAAACAGTTTTTCTTTCTTCTGCCTCAAGTTTTTTCTGAAGGACGTTTTTAAGACCTTCATTGGTTTCGCGAAAATCGGCTATAGCCTCATCTTTCGGCACCTCTCCATCAAAGTACTGAAGAGCCTTTTCATGATTTTCTTTGGCAGATGCACAGGCATCCTTTAGTTCGCCGTATCTCTTTATTTGTTCCGCAAGAACCTTTTCACCGGAAAGAGCCTTCTGCTCTTCCGCTATTTCCTTCTGTCTTTCAGTGAGTTTTTTAATTTCGGAATTAACTCTGTCTTTATTCTTCCTGCAGTCCTCTATAGCCTTATCGAGAGAGGCCTTGCTGAGAACCATTCTCTTAAGAATTGAAATCTCTTCCTTAAGAGCACTGAGACTTCCGGTCTTTCTTGTATCGGAATTGGCATTAAGGTATGACTTGCATTTTTCAAGGGCCGCATCCAGATTTTTAAGATCGTTTTCAACGTCGGAAATACCGCCCAGCTTTGCATTAATGGAATTGCTGGATGAGATGCTGTTTACTTCCGTATGATCCACATAGATGGTCTTAAGGAAAGATTCTCTGTCTATCTTAAAAAGTTCCTCTCCGAGATTGGAACTGTAGTCGTTAGACGGCAGATTCGTATCCGCATTGTAAATGGCAAAGGTATCATCGCCGGCTTTTTTACCGAAGGTCCGGTTAACCCTGTATTTTTTACCTCCCGCGGTAAAGACTACGCTTCCGCCGCATATGCCGTTGTTCCATGGCAGATACCTTTTTCTTTCGTTTTCAAGGATATCTCTTCCCTGCTTTGGCGAAAAGCCAAAGAACATGACCTTAAGGAAGGTGGCAAATGTAGTCTTTCCCCAGCCGTTGGGCGCAAATACTTCCTTTAATGAAGATTCATTGGTAAGATCCATGTCGAAATCCGACAGTTTTCCGAAGTTGTCTATGTGGCATTTAAGAATTCTCATGATTCAAATACCTCCTCTCCGGAAAGCACGCGAAGTCCGCAGCGGACTATTTCTGCCGCATCCGTATCCGAAAGAGAACTGTCGGCATGAACGGTTCTGATGAATTCGCCTTTAAGGGAGGCATCGTTTGCATATGCCGAAAAATCAATTCGGGTTTTAGTTTCATCCTTGGTTTTTACGTAATTATAGGCACCCTCAAATCTTTTGGTAATGAGTTCCGGGCTTATATCCACGTCGGCATCCACCATACCCGTCAGGCTGATTTTGATCATATCCTGAGGACCGATGGAAAGACTGTCCAGTACCTCTCTTACCTTTTCTTCGGCTTCAAGAGTATTGGCTACTCCGGTAACATCTACCCTGGGATTATAAAGAATACGGGTAGAAAAACGATGGAACTCACGGCTGATTCTGCCCTCTTCTTCGTTGATATCAAGGATAATAAAGCCGTGCTCACCCAGCTCGTCAAAGCCTCGTCCCTCAAGGCATCCCGAGTAGGCATAATCGCCGCGCTCATCGATGACACCGCTGTACTGTGCATGAATGTGACCGAGAGCCATGTAATCGATTCCTTTGTTTTTGTAACTCTTGACAGCTATGGTTTCACCCTCGGAACGAAGTGCGCTTTCGGATGCGGTGCCGTGAAGCATTACAATGTTTATCTTCTCTTTATCAAGACTTAAAGCATCGGAAAGGATGGGTGCATTTACATCATCGAACTCAGCACCGGTGACCGTCACCTTGTCTGAAAGGTTATAGCTTGTCCAGCTGTTTTCAAAAAGAAACAAATTGGAAGGAAGTGTATTAAAGCTTTCGGTAAAGTCCAAAGCATCATGGTTTCCCTTAAGATAATAAAAATCCACGGCAGATGCCTCGGTAATGGCAGCCATTACCATTTCCGAAACCTTTTTGGTAACATGCTTTTTATCGAAAAGATCCCCGGCAATAAGTATCGCCTTAATGCCGTTGTCTCTTGCAAATGAAATCATGGAAAGAAACGTGGACAGAATCTCCGCATTCCTTTCCCCTGCCTTTTCTTTACTGAAATTGGAATTAAGAGCCGAATCCAGATGGATATCGGCGCAGTGGATTAATTTCATAGTTCGTACCTTTAAGCAGACTTAGTTCACGTATGATGACGCGCCTGCAGCGTCACCAAAGGGTTTGAAAGTATTATAACATACCATAGGTACTTTTTTGGGTACTAAACGCCTTCCGTTTGAAATAAATTTAATCAAACAGAAGCACATCAACCCAAAAGAAAAAGACCCCGAAGGGTCTTTTTCATAAATAGATTTACTGCAAGTTATATTTCTCCGCTTCTTCCCTGAAAACGAAAAGCGATTTATTTATGCTCCCGGCTTAAGATCGTCTTCTGTGATCTTTTCGCCGCTCATTACCTTGTCTACAAGTCCCGATGCCTGCTTAACCAGAGTCTCATTCTGGTACATTACGTAGGCCTTTACTCTAGGCATTGAGTAGGTATAATCCATGCCGCCGTTACCTGTTACGGCAAAGGAGAACACTTCCCACTTGGCCTTGTCATCAAGCTGCATCTTAACAAGAGAGTTGATGTCATCTGCCGAAAGACTTGTTACAAACATACCTGAAAGGCTGTCAAGGATTCCGCTGAAGTTCTTAAGAACCACGCTGTTGTTGGAGGTCATCTTGTTGATTACCGCCTTGATGACTCTCATCTGGTTCTTTCCTCTTTCATTGTCGCCGGAGCCGAAGGCGTATCTTTCTCTGGCAAATGCAAGAGCTTTCTCGCCGTCCATTTCATTCATGCCCTTTACGTAGGTGTATGAACCGGTCTTGAAATTGGCAGGTGACTCGACTTCGATTCCGCCGATTTCATCAATCAGAGTCTTAAAGCCTGTGAAGTTGATCTGTGCATAGTAATCCACGCTTACGCCGTAAAGGTTTGACAGAGTGCTCATGGAGCAGTCAATACCGTAGATACCGCAGTGAGTAAGCTTATCCATCTTACCGCCGCCGGCCGTATTGGCAACATAATAGTCACGAGGAGTGTTAAGCAGAAGTATCTGCTTGGTCTTCGGATTGACTATCATGAGAATATTAACATCGCTTCGTGCCTTATCGAGAAGCTTGCTTCTTGTATCTGAACCTGAGATATAAAGAACAAACGGATCGTTCGTAACAGTTCTTCCCGGTTCAGGAGTAGGTGTTGCATTTACTTCGTCGGCAGGTACATTATCAACTACAACGGGTGTAGGTGAAACATCACTCTTAACTGTTACCGGAATCTCGTATAAAAGTCTTGTAAAGCTTTCAAAATCCTTGAATTCCGCTGTATCAGGAAGCACCTGGGCATATGCCTGGTTAACGATGAGAGCCCCTGCTTCTCTTCCGTAAAGAAGTCCTGCCGCATCGGTAATCGTGGCTCCGGAAGTCTTGGTAAGGGCCTTACCGAACTTTTCTTCAAGATGCTTTACGGCATATTCGGTGTTGCCTGTATCATAATCGCTCATTACAGCGAAAGTATAGTCCTTAACGTCATCGATGGACTTGGCGGGGTCTTCGCTCAACACGTAAACGCCCATCATAGCTACGATTACATCTTCGGTATTGGTAACCTTCTGCACGGTTTTACGAACCTTGTTAGATACGAAAGCGATGTAAACGGAACCGGCCATCATGCATAAAGTAAGAAGCACTGCTATGAATCTTCTGATATTCATAAGGTGCTTTTTCTTACCCTTCTGTTTTTTTGTGATTCCCAGGAAATAAAACAATACTGTGATTACAGTAAAAAAGATCAGAAAAACTACGCCTGTAATAAAAAGCTTGGTCGGTACCATGTTAAGCAGATTAAGCATTACTACGGCATATGCCTCACAGATAAGCATTAAAACTGTCATGATGGTAGCGAATATCGCCCACTTTTTGTATTTCATTAGTTTTACCATGTAGCAGGCGCACTTTCCGTTTGACGACGCGCCTGCAGCGTCACCAAAGGGTTTGAAGAAACTCAAACCAATCCCTAATACTTGTCCCTTATAAACAGAGAATAACAATACAATTATAATACATACGCTTTGGTTTTCAAGTGAACTAAGTAACAAAAAAGCACGTCTCGGACTTATATTTCACACAAAAATATACAAAAAAGCAGACGCCCAAAGGACGTCTGCTTTAAATGCTTTGTAATTCAAATTACAGCTGAGGACCTGCAGAAACAAGTGCCTTACCAGCTTCATTTGTCTCGTACTTCTTGAAGTTCTTCTGGAA
>CACYBJ010000045.1 GCA_902772565.1 uncultured Lachnospiraceae bacterium
GAAATGAAAGAAATAACTTACGATGAATTTAAAGGTCTGGATAAGAATTCCTATGCTTTGATAGATATAAGAGACGAAGGTCTGGTTTTATACGGTATGATCCCGGGGGCGGTGAATGTACCTGTGGGGGACCTGTATGACGGGAAGGGGCTTGAAAGCATTCCCGCAGACAAAAAACTCATCTTTTACTGTGAAATCGGACGTCTGTCTTTGGAAATCGATGACGAACTTGACTGCCTTGCCGGAAGAGACTGCTACAGTCTTGAGGGCGGATACATAGGCTATGTCAGGGCAGAAATGAGCAGCGAGGAGAATAAAGCCGAGAAAAAAGAACGGGCGGAAAAGAGCATCCAGAAAAAGTTCCATAAACAGCTGCTGTCACCCTTTACCAAAGCCTTAAAGGATTACAAACTGATAGAAGACGGAGACCACATCGCCGTATGTATTTCCGGCGGTAAGGATTCCATGCTGATGGCCAAGCTTTTTCAGGAAGTCAAGCGTCACAAAAAAGTGGATTTTGAACTTACCTTCCTGGTAATGGACCCCGGATATAACAAGGAAAACAGGGCTCTTATTGAAAGCAATGCAGATGCTTTGGGAATCCCGATTACCGTATTTGAAAGCACCATTTTCGACACGGTGGACACCATAGAAAAAAGCCCCTGCTACCTGTGTGCAAGAATGCGAAGGGGGTATCTGTACAGCAAAGCGAAGGAACTGGGCTGTAACAAGATCGCCCTGGGTCATCATTATGACGATGTGATCGAGACTATACTTATGGGCATGCTTTTCGGTGCCCAGATACAGACCATGATGCCCAAGCTTCACAGCACGAATTTTGAAGGAATGGAGCTCATTCGCCCTCTTTATCTCATAAGAGAAAGCGACATATGCGCCTGGAGAGACTATAACGAACTGAGATTTTTGCAGTGTGCCTGTCATTTTACGGACACCTGTACTACCTGTCATACCGACGGAACCACATCTTCAAAACGTCTCGAAACCAAGAAGCTCATAGCAGAGCTTAAAAAGACCAACCCCTTTATTGAGACCAGCATTTTCAGAAGTGTGGAAAACGTTCAGCTGGACACGGTAATAGAATATAAGCATAAGGGTGTGCGTCATAATTTCCTGGACGATTATGACAGCTAAGGATTTAAAGTAAACTCAGGACGCTGCAATTATTTTATTGTGGAATTCTGCAAAAAAAAGAATTATAATCGGACTTGTCAGTTTCATGATAGTATTCCGCAGTTTGGCGGAACAAAACAGAAAGAATAACGATATGAGAATAGTTGTAAAAATCGGAACTTCAACTCTTGCACACAAGACCGGCAGACTCAACATCCGCCTTGTTGAAGAGATCGTGAAGATTCTAAGCGATATAAAGAACGCCGGAAACGAAGTGATACTTGTTTCTTCCGGTGCTATCGGCATGGGTGCCGGAAAGCTTCTTCTTAAGTCACGTCCCGAGGATGTGGCAGGAAAGCAGGCTGCTGCCGCCGTAGGTCAGTGCGAACTCATGTATACCTATGACAAGCTGTTTGACGAGTACAGACACACGGTGGGTCAGGTCCTTATCACAAGCGACGATATTGAAAATGAAACCAAGCGCGAAAACTTCCGCAATACCATTTTCAAACTGCTGGACTACAATGTAATTCCTGTTATTAACGAAAACGATACCGTATCTACGGTGGAGATCAATTCCATCGGCGATAACGATACTCTTGCAGCCTACGTTGCAAAGACTTCCGAGGCCGACCTTCTTATACTTCTGTCTGATATCGATGGCCTTTACACGGAAGACCCGAGAGTAAATCCAAAGGCAGGCATGATCGCCAATGTTTACGAAATCACTCCCGAAATCGAGGAGCTTGCGGGTGGAGCAGGAACGGCTTTCGGTACAGGCGGAATGTGTACCAAGGTATCTGCCGCAAAAATGGTTATGGAAGCCGGAATTGATATGATCATCATGAACGGTGAAAGACCAAGAATGATTTATGAGGCAGTTGCGGGTAATTCCGTGGGAACCAGATTCCATGCAAAGAAAGAAAAATAATCAGGGGAATTCCCGAATAGAACATACTAAATTCTGAGAGGAAAGACGAAATGAAATTCGGATCAATAGGAACAGGAAACATGGGCGGCGCTATTGCGCAGGCTATTTCAAAGACTTTACAGCCGGGGGAGCAGGCCCTTAGCAATCTGCCGGCATGTGTTGCGGAAGATCTTGCAAAGAAGATCGGAGCAGTTGCCACAACCAATGCAGATATTGCCGAGAATGCAAAATACATCGTGCTTGGCGTTAAGCCACAGATCCTGCCCGAAGTAACAGAGGAAATAAAGGGTATACTTGCGGCAAGAAAGGACCGATTCGTTATAATCTCCATGGCTGCCGGAATTAAGACCGAAAAGATTCAGGATCTTCTCGGCGCCAAATATCCTGTAGTAAGAATCATGCCTAACCTTCCCGTATCTGTGGGCAAGGGCGTTATCATGATAACAAAGACTCCGGAAGTAACCGATGAAGAGTTCACGGAAGTAAAGGGTGCTTTCAGAGAAGCAGGCCTTGTGGACGAGATGCCGGAGCATCTTATCGATGCCGGAACAGCAGTAACAGGCTGCGGCCCCGCATACATGTTTATGGCCATCGAAGCCATCGCCGACGGAGCGGTTGCCTGCGGTATTCCGCGAGCAAAGGCTCTTCAGTATGCCACAGCATTAATGGAAGGTTCCGCAGTATATCTTAAGGAAACCGGAAAGCATCCGGGCGAACTTAAAGATGCAGTTTGCTCGCCGGGAGGTTCCACTATAAAAGGCGTTGCATCCCTTGAGGAAGACGGATTCCGCTCAGCCCTTATCAAGGCGGTTGAAGTATCCTACGACGCATCAAAGAAACTGGGTTAATCACTTATACACAGAATTCGGGGGCTGTGCTTTCGGGTTCTGTGTATTAATTATTTATACACTTTAACTGGCGGCTTCGGCCGGCTCTTTA
>CACYBJ010000046.1 GCA_902772565.1 uncultured Lachnospiraceae bacterium
CCTGTGAAGAGACCGAAGGTTGAACATACGAAGATTCTTCCGGCATTTCTTGCCTTGAGAGCCTTGGCAGTATCGATCATGGACTCACCTGAAGAAATCATATCATCAAGGATGATAACGTCCTTACCGGTCACATCCGCACCAAGGAACTCGTGAGCAACGATAGGATTACGTCCGTTTACAACCTTGGTATAATCACGTCTCTTATAGAACATACCCATGTTTGCGCCAAGAACAGTTGCAAGATAAACCGCACGTCCCGTTGCGCCTTCATCAGGGGATATTACCATGAGTTCTTCCGGATTAAGTTTAAGATCCGGAACATTATTAACAAGCGCCTTAATAAACTGATAGGTAGGAGGAACATTCTCGAATGAATTAAACGGAATGGAGTTCTGAACTCTCGGGTCGTGAGCATCGAAAGTGATAATAGAATCAACGCCCATGTTTACCAGTTCCTGTAAAGCAATTGCACAGTCAAGAGACTCTCTGGAGCTTCTCTTGTGCTGACGGCTTTCATAAAGGAAAGGCATAATAACCGTAATTCTTCTTGCGTGTCCGCTGATAGCTGCGATTATTCTCTTAAGATCCTGGAAATGATCGTCGGGAGAATAACAGTTCTCATGACCGCAAACTGTGTACTTGAGATTGTAATTACATACATCAAGGATAATGAAAATATCCTTTCCTCTTACAGTCTCACCGATAACACCTTTCGCTTCGCCTGTACCGAATCTGGGGCAGGATGCCTTAATAAGATAGGAATCCTTCTGATAGTTGTGGAACTCCGGCTCATCGGAAAATGCGCTCTTGCGGTTCTTTCTCCAGCCTGAAATGTAGGCGTCAACCTTCTGACCCATTTCCTTACTGGAATCCATTGCAATAATACCAAGCGGTCCGTATGATATAGATTCTGTAAACATGTCTTCCTGAGACATTGCTCCTCCTTCTGCAGCGCTGCTGCCGTTACATTTTTTTGCCACGGTTATCGTCTCCCGGCATATATAGACAAAGATAGTTGTTTTCGATACGGGATGAGATCCTGTCGGAATAAACTCTCTTAATGCCCTCAATATTAAAGTTTGATGTGATCACGACAGACCTTCTTGCCCTGCCTCTTTTCTCGATCAGATCAAACAGTTCAGACTGCATCAGATTATTCACAACCTCTGTGCCGAGATCGTCTATAATCAGACAGTCCACATCGTATAATATATCTTTACGGTCTCTGGCCGCCTGCCTGTCTTCCCAGTCGGAGAAGTTGGCATCGGAAAATAACTGCTTAAGTTCCACAGCAGACAGATAAAGCACCGTCTTGCCCTTATCCATGAGATTTCCGGCAATGCTGTTGGCAAGGAAGGACTTTCCCGTGCCTACATGACCTGAAATAAATACATTCTGGTATACTTTATCAAAATCATCGACATAATTTAACAATGCGTCAAGATTTTCAAGTACAAGTTCCCGTTCCGTTATATCTTTACCTTCCACAATCTTTTCTTCGGAATAGAGATTCTCATTGAAGGAATTAAAATTCTCTCTCGCAAAGAGTTCCCTCTTTGCATCATCCATGTAGAAAGTGTCGATTATGGTGCGGAAGTAGCATTTGCAACGCTTATCCTTATAAATGCCGGTGTCCTTGCATTTATTGCAGTAGTACACATCGGTCAGATAATTCCGGCTGATGCCCATTTCCTCAAGGAATGCTTCCTTGTTGGCAGTAAGCTGAGCGTTTAATTCCTTCAGTTCCCTAAGAGCGTCTTCATCGTTATTCATAATGGCTGCTCTTCCGGCCTTTAAGGAGTTCTCCACGATTTTGGCATCGATTTCGGCGATCACCGGAAACTTCTCTCTGAGCTCGTTGTTTCTGGTTATCTGCTTCTCGGCTGCCAGTCGTCTGCGCTCCGCATAGATTCTCTCGATTTCATTGCTTTGTGAATTAGTGAGCATCGTAACCTCATCAGTGTTTTGCAAGTCTCGCTCTTATTTCTTCGGCAGTAACATTGGTCTTTTTAATGCGGAAACCTTTAAGCTTGTTGCCGCTGTCTTCTCTCTGTTCGTAGGAGGCAAATGTAGTCTTCTTTGCCGCCCCCGCTGTCTTCTTATCTTCCCTCTCTTTAAGGAACCTGTCTACGCTTTCCTGAGCGGCTTCCAGAGTGTTAATGTTGTTATTGTGCCACTCGTTGATAAGGAATCTTACAAGATTAAGAGGAGTGTCGCTGCCGTTTCTTACGGCTCTGTTGCAGGCGAAAATGATTACTTCGTCATCCATTCCGTAATCATAAACCCAGCTTTCGATTTCATCCACTACCACTTCGCCGAAATCCGAGCGTTTACCGAGGGCCTTCTTCATGTTGATAAGAAGTTTTTCGTAGATGTGCTTCTTTTGCCCTGCTTCCTCTACTGTGGTAATACCTTCGCTTGCCCAGGCGGTAGCAACGGCCTTTATATACTTAAAGGATGTTTTGCCTCTCTCGGCGCAGTAGGAGTAAAGATACTCTATTAGTTCATCGGAAAATCCCAGACACTCGTATATTCCCGCAAGAGTCTTTAATTCGTTGTTCTTAAATGAAACCGGCTCTCCGGACTTTTCAATTACAAGTTTTTCTATTTTGCGGCTGAGTTCC
>CACYBJ010000047.1 GCA_902772565.1 uncultured Lachnospiraceae bacterium
AGAAAACTCGAAGGTTTCGATCGAAACGGCGAAGATTTCTAATATCACAAAAGAGAGGAAACAGTTATGTTTAATATTCTTGCATCCGCTCAGGATACATTCTTTCTTGTATACATTGTTGTAATCTTATTTGCTTTTTATTTCATCCTTATTCGTCCCCAGAGTAAGGAAAAGAAAAAGGTTCAGGCACTTCTTGATTCCATGGAAATCGGCGACAGTGTATTAACCACAGCAGGATTTTACGGAGTAATAATTGATATTACGGATGAAATAGTTATTGTGGAATTCGGTAATAACAAAAACTGCCGTATCCCTATGAAGAAGACTTCCGTAATCGGCGTTGAAAAGCCGGGATCATCCAAGGCTTCTTCATCATCCTCTGAAAAACAGAGCGCTCTTGGAAAAGAAAAGAAATAATTCCAGTCGGGACTTTTTGGTCCCGACTTTTTTTATATACTAAATGCGGATTCCTTTTAGTATTAGTATCTGTTTACAAAAATGCCCTTTTACTATATAATAGCCTTACCTGGAGTGTTCGTAATTCTGGTATTTTGATCCTACAGATTTTTAAAGGGATTCCTATTATTCGGACTTTGATGTCAGGCCTCATAATATCGGAGGAAGGCTGAGATGTTTCGTGCGGTTGCCCACCTGACGCGTGTCAGGAATCAAAATGCAGAAGCGACATTCTGGGATTTTTTTATTCTTAGATGCCTTTTGTCTTTTACAGGTTTACACCTGTTTATTTTTATATCGGGGGATGTATGAGTCTGAAATTTGTTTATGGGGCATCTGCCTCAGGTAAATCTCAAAAACTTTACGAAGAGGTGCTTTCCGAAGCATCAAAATGCCTTAATAAAAGATATGTCTTTATTGTTCCCGAACAGTATGCGTTAAGTGTTGAAAAGAACCTTGTTGATAAATCCGAAGGTCACGGAATCATTAATATAGAAGTTCTCAGCTTTTCAAGGCTTTCATACCGAATCATGGAAGAAGCGGGAGACGTGGTTCTTCCCAAACTTAATGATGTGGGTAAAACAGTACTCTTAAGAAATATTATCGAAGAAAAAGACAGTGAACTCAGGCTCTATAAGAGCAAAAAGAATAATCTGGGATTTCTTGACGAACTCAAATCAATGATTTCGGAAATGTCCCAGTACTTAATTGCGCCTGACTTTGTTAAGGCAGCCTCGGATTCGGCTCCCGAAAACACCCTCATGAAACTCAAATTGTCTGAATTGTCTGTTATATATTCAGAGTATAACAAGAGACTATCCGAAATGGGCTTTACCACAGCGGAAAACATAATTGAGTTATGCTTTAAACATATTACGGATTCGGAGTTTCTTTCTGGAACCACTCTGGTTTTCGACGGTTTTACAGGTTTTACTCCCATACAGTATGAATTCATCGAAAGACTCATGATGAAAAACTGTGATTTCATATTTTCATTAACGGGAGACGATGGCATCTTCATGCCTTACAAACGTGAATCTGACAGAGGAAGGGATTTATTTGCCATGAGTCATGAAATGGCAGATAAACTGATCAGACTTTCCGAAAAGAACGGTATAAAGACAGAAGTGGCAGTAAGAACCGGCTATGTTTCCGGCACCGATGCCATAGAAAACCTTAAAAATAATATTTTCAGAAACAACAAAGCTGTATTTCCCGATGCCGAGGGCCTTAGTATCTATTCGCTTTATGACAAAAAGGAGGAGACCCATTTTGTTGCAGCCAAAATCTCGGAACTTCTGAGAATCAAAGGCTATAAGTATTCCGATATTGCGGTAGTAACAGGAGATATCGACGGTTACGCTCCGTTTATTTCCGAGCAGCTTGATAAATACGGTATTCCTTATTTCATGGACCGGGATGTGAGCATTTCCTCCAATCCTTTGGTACTGTTACTTGTTAATGCCATCAATACAGTAACCATGAATTTTGAGCCATCCTTTGTGTGCTCACTCATTAAGTCACCTCTTCTTGATTTAGATTTTGACAAACGCTGCCAGTTTGAAAATTATCTTATCAGCAAGGGCTATTTCGGCCTTTCCATGTACAAGAAGGAATGGGAGGCGGCCTACAGGGGACAGAACTATATAGACATGGAGGCAGTGAATGAAGTAAGAGAGTATGTGTATGGCATACTTTCACCCCTTCTTCCTGTCAGAAAAGCCACATCGGTTGATGTGATTATAAATTCTGTATTTGACTTCTTTGAAGAATGTGATGTTCAGTCAGGACTTATGCGCTTGTGCGATAAACTTTCCGGTCTTGATATTAAAAACAGTCTTTTACTTCAGCGTGAATATGAAAGAGTACTTGAAGCAGTTAAAGAACTCATGCTTCAGATAGGAGAACTACTCGATGGCAGAGTTTGCAGTCTCAAGGAATTCTTTGATATTTTCACCGCCGGAATAGGGAAACTTAAACTGGGCTTTGTACCCAAACAGGATGATGTTGTTACCGTAGGCGATGTATGGAGAACCAGGCTTTCCGGAATAAAAGTGCTTTTCTTTATCGGCGTTAATGAAGGTGTGGTTCCAAGAGTAAACAAATCTTCGGGACTTCTTACCTCCGATGACAGGAGCTTCCTTAATTCCTTCGGACTTGAACTTGCCGTAGAGCCCAAGGACGATCCCATGCGTGAAAAGTTCTATATCTATCTTACAATGGCAAAGCCCGCAGACAGCCTGTATTTCACCTATGAAAGAATTGATGAAAACAGTTTAGGTAATTCATTCAACGAAAAACGTCCTTCGGCCTTTATCACCGACATACAGAAGATGTTTCCTGCCTTATCTGTTAAAACCGCTTCCGACTTTGATACTGATGAAATCATAAGCTTTAAGCTGGGTTTTGACAGGGGCCTTTCCTATGTATCCGAAAGCAGTTTTTCCAATCCGGCAGATGCCGCCCTTTACGATTCGCTTAAAAACTATTATTCGGAAGACAGCAGTTTGTTTGAATATGTGGAATCAGTTATGAGATTCTCTCTGACAGAGGCATTTTCTGCCATAAGCGAAGAAGTGGCAAAGGATCTTTACAACGGTTTTATTACCGGCTCTGTTACAAGAATTGAGACCTATAAAGGCTGTGCCTTCAGGTATTTTATGAACTACGGACTGCGTCTTGATAAAAGAAGAACTCCGGAACCGGATTTTTATGATTACGGTAATGTAATCCATCAGGCTTTTAAAGATTTTATGGGAGCTTTTATTACTTCAGTCCGATTAAACGAAGGTAAAATATCCGAAAATGAGCTTCCGGATTTTGGTCCGGAGGTTAATGAAGCCATGCTTTCATTTGCCGAAGCAACAAAGGGTATGAGCCTTAAGGAAATCTATGAGAATCATAAAGAGGATTATCATGCATTTGCCGGAGTATGCCTTGAAAAAGCTTTGGACGAAGTAGGAGACATGGTGTACAGGCAGGATGCAAGACTTGACTCTATCAGCAGCAGAATGCATAAGCCGGTTAACGCTGTGGCTGATACCCAGGTAAATGCCATGTGCAAGAGCGGATTTGAGCCTGACAAACTTGAATACAGTATTACGGTCAGAGGCCAGGGGGTAAATTCCCTCATTACAGGTACGGTTGACCGTGTGGATGTGGCTGAAACAGACGATAATCTTTACATTAAGGTTATCGATTATAAAACCGGAGAAAAGGCCTTTAACCCTACGGATTTTCTTAACGGAACCCAGATTCAGTTGCCCCTTTATACCAATATGCTTCTTAAACAGGACTACAGCGGCTGCATACCGACGGCTGCGGTTTATCAGCCCATGAAGTTTAAGGACATGAAGGATGACGGCAGTTTCGAAGATAAATCCGGCGATGACGACAGCCTTTCCGTTGAAGAAATAGTTGCAAAGAGAAACGAGGCCCTTAAGCAGAACGGTATTTTCAACAGCGATGAAGCATCTGTTAAGGAGTATGATCCTGACATCGAAAATACAGTGGATTCGGAATTCGGCAATCTCAAACT